>JAUVCP010000016.1 GCA_030590765.1 Flavobacteriaceae bacterium
AAATCAAATTAAATTAGAAAAACTTGAATCAAAATTGGATAAAAAAGGATTGATCAATCAAATTGGTCCTGATGATACTATAGAATGATGCAGGTATCAAGTAATCTGCTTTTATTTAAGTATACTTATGTTAATATATAATCCATCATATGTTGACTATAATAATTCTTACTAATTATTACGTCTGTCATTAATAGGACAAAAATCTAATTCTACAATCAAATTCCTGGTTTAGGTTTCTTAAGCCAAGATTACTACTGAAATTTAACTATATTTAAACAAATATAATTTATGCTATCCATTATTGCTGCCATAGGACAAAACAATGCTTTAGGTAAAGACAATCAATTAATTTGGCATTTACCGGCTGATCTCAAAAGATTTAAAAAAGTTACTACTGGACATCATGTGATTATGGGTCGTAAAACTTTTGAATCATTAGGCAAACCATTGCCAAATCGAACAACAATAATTATTAGTCGGGATAAAAATTATCACGCGGATGGATGCATAACAGTTAATTCACTAACAGAGGCCATAAAAGCTGCTCAAAACGATGACAATCCATATATACTTGGAGGAGCAGAAATTTATAAACAATCAATGGATATAGCAGATGTTTTAGATCTTACATTTGTTCATCAAGCATTTGAAGCTGATGTGTACTTTCCTAAAATCGATAAAAATATCTGGAAAGAAACTTTTAGAGAAAATCATTTCAAAGATGAAAGGAACAAGTTTAACTTTAGTTTTGTAAAATACGAACGAATTTAATAAAAAAGCACCTCATCTCTGAAGTGCTTTAATTTTACTAACTCAAAATTAATCATTATGAAAACAAAATTTTGGGAAATTTTGCCTCTACTTATTAAACAGCAAAATCTGTGCCAAACTAAATTACAAATGTTAGCATTTTATTAAAGTTAATTTATTTCTAATAAAAAAGGCATTCTGGTTTGTACTCCTTCAATTTCAGAAATTTGTTTCAATTTTTTATAGATCATAAAATTCTCCAATCCAATCTCTTCTCTTAAAACGGATGCTTTAATTGAAGCAAAAGGCCCTTTGAACATATCTTTTATATCTTTTTTATAACTTGGATAATTTCTCACTTTATAATTTTCAATTTCAGCAAGTTTTGCTGCCACTGCGATTGCATCATCCAGACTACCTAGCTCATCCACCAAACCAATTTTTACAGCCTCTTTACCTGTCCACACTCTTCCCTGTGCGATACTGTCGATTTGAGCAAAACTCATATTTCTCCCTGCAGCAACTTTTTCTACAAAAGTATTATAAACCTGTTCCACTCCCTCTTTGGTTACATTGTAAAAACTATCCGTAATTGGTTCAAAAACGCTATATCCAACGGATTGTTTATTTGTACCTATTTGCTCGGCATTTATTCCTATCCTACTAGCCAGTTCACTAGCATTAGGAACAGCTCCAAAAACTCCAATACTTCCAGTTATGGTAGTAGGTTCGGCTATAATTTTATCAGCATTACATGAAATATAATAACCACCTGAAGCCGCTAAATTACCCATAGAAACCACCAGTGGCTTATCCTTTTTCGTTATTTCAAGTTCCCTCCAGATAATATCAGAAGCTAAAGCACTACCTCCGGGTGAATTTACACGTAAAACAATAGCCTTTACGTTGCTTGCTTCTCTGGCTTTTTTCAAAGCCTTAATAATTAATTCCTGACCAATATACTTTTCATCACCCTTACCATATTTAATTTCTCCTTGTGCATAAATGACTGCTATTCTATTTTTTGAGGTAGATTTTAATCTACCTTTTCCTGAAGCAATATAATCACTTAAACTTATTGCATTTAAATCTTTACTGTCATTTAGCTTACCGAGTTCAACAAGAATCTCTTTGTATTGATCTTTATATAATTCATTGGTAATCATGTCATTTTCAATTGCCAGTTTTGGATTTCTTGCCAGCAACTCATCTGCAATAGTATTAATCTCATCACTGGTTTTATTTCTACTCTCTCCGATATCAGTAACCAATTCAGACCAAATAGAGGATAAAAAAGATTGAATTTGCTCTCTATTAGAATCACTCATTTCATTTGTTAAAAATGGTTCAACTGCACTTTTATATTTTCCATGACGAATAACCTCCAGTTTAATACCATATTTATCTTGAAAATCTTTAAAATAAAGAACCTCACTTGCCAAACCTTTAAAGTCAATACCACCAACCGGATTTACGTATATAGAATCTGCTACAGAACTTAAGTAATAATTTTTTTGATCATAAACGTCTGAGTAAGCTGTAATAAATTTACCAGATTCTTTGAATTCAAATAATTTATCACGAATAGCCTGTGTTTGTGCTATTCCTGCATTCACCTGTATTGCCTCAATACTTATACCTAAAATATTATCATCATATTTAGCATTTTCAATAGCATTGATCATATCATTCAAGCCTATTTTATCTTGATCAAAATTAAAAATCTGATCAAATGGATCTGTACTTTTTGGAGCGTAATCTTTTATTGCTTCTTCCAATTTCAATACTAAAACAGAATTGTTCTTCACTTTTATTTGTTCATCATCTGCAAAGGACGAACCAACAACAGATCCTATGGCGATCAACACCATAAACATGATAAAAAATGAAATAAATACGCCTAATATAACTGCTAATAATTCTCTTAAAAATGTCATTCTATAATTTTTAAAATAAGTCGTTCAAAACTACCTATTGTTACAATTGTTGAAAAATAAAAAACAAATATAATCTTTTATCCTATTGTTTTATTTTCTTTGCACTTTAAAGATGAAAATAATTAGAACTACATATTTATCTCTGGGCAGCAATCTGGGAAATAAGCAAAAAACATTGCAAATTGCTGTTGAACAAATCAGTGAAAAAATTGGTCATGTAACCAAGGTTTCTTCTATATACAAAACAAAGGCCGTAGGTTTTGAAGGAGCTGATTTTTTTAATGTCTGTATTAAGGTTGCTACAAATTTAAATCCCGAAAATTTGATCAAAAGTGTTCTTCAAATAGAAACATCTTTGGGAAGAGAGCGATTAAACACTTCAAATTATCATAATAGAAGTATTGATATTGATATCTTGCTTTTTGATGATGATATTATTTTTTACAATGATCTAAAAGTTCCGCACCCAAGAATGTTGGAACGAAAATTTGTTTTAGTACCGCTAACAGAAATTGCTCCAAATATTATTCATCCTATTATAAAAAAAACCATATTGATATGTTTACAAAATTGTGATGACAATAGTGAAATCATAAAGGTTAATGAGAAAATAAACAGACCAATATCCTTATTTGAAAAATACAATTTTATTGCAATTGAGGGTAATATTGGATCTGGAAAAACCTCTCTTGCACACAAAATTGGTGATGATTATAATGCCAAACTAGTTTTAGAGCGTTTTGCAGATAACCCATTTTTGCCAAAATTCTACAAAGATAAGGAGCGATATGCTTTCCCATTAGAAATGAGTTTTTTGGCAGACAGGTACCATCAACTTACAGATGATCTGGCACAATTTGACCTCTTTAAAAGTTTTATCGTTTCAGATTATTTTATATTTAAATCTCTCATTTTTGCTCAAATTACCCTCTCAAAAGAAGAGTATAATTTGTACAGAAAAATGTTTGATATTATGTACAAAGAAATCTCAAAACCAGATATTTATGTTTATTTGTATCAAAATACTGACAGACTACTTGAAAATATTAAAAATAGAGGACGAGACTATGAAAAAAATATCCAGCCTGATTATTTAGATAATATTCATAAAGGTTATATAAACTTTATCAAAACAAAAGAGCATTTGAATACTTTAATCATTGATGTTACCGAACTGGATTTTGTAAATAACCCTAAGGATTACCAAAGTATCTTAAAACAATTGCTACATTTTTCAAAATAAAGAGCATTTCACTAACTAAAAAAGCACCTCATTACTGAAGTGCTTTATCTTACTAACTCAAAACTAATCATTATGAAAACAAAACTTTATGAGGATTTTGTTTCAATACTAGTATTGCAAATTGTGTACCAAAACAAAATTTAATATGTTAGCTAAATGTTAAATTTTATTTAATACCCATATTTTCAGCATAATAATCAATAAAATCTTTCATTGTTGCAGTCATTTTATCATCACCTGTAGCTGTATGGAAAGATTCTGCCATTGACAATAACATTTGATGATAAAATTGCTTCATTTCATTGATTGGCATCTCTTTTGTCCATAGATGTATTTTAAAAGTGTCTTTTGTTGAACTATCCCAAATTGATAAAAAAGCAGCTTTTGCTTCCATATTTTCTATATCACCATCATCTGCCGACCAAAATATCTCTTCCGGTACTTTATTTTCATCCAGGCCTACTTTTATATTTATTTCTGATCTGTTCTTAACTGCCATTTTCTTTAATTTAGAATTGATTATTTGCTTAAATATTTATTGTTTCTTTGGTTTGTACTTTGAATTTTTAAAGATTTCTTCATTATCTGTTACCATAGTTTCTCGAATACCTGTTTCATAATGGTTCAAATAAGAGTCAACGATTTGCCAACCAAACCACGCTCCAATTCTTCCAGGAGAATCTTTATCTACTTCCAAAAAGAATTTTGAAAAAGGAGCATCCTCAATAAACCTTTTTGTCAACTGATGATCTGAACTGTACAGATACTCTTTTTCGATAAAGTATTTCCAGATCTCAGCTTCACTTTTTTCTGCCCAGTTATATTGACCAACAGTATACCCAATAATTACCTGTTTAGTAACATTTGGTAAAAATGCCTGTATCAAAGCAAGTTTTTTACCCTCTTGCACTATTTTGGATACAAAACTTTTATCATTTGTTGGAGGGATGATCTGTTCAGCAAATTGTTCAGCCACAGCAACAATTAAATATTCTTTATTATTATTCTGTTTGATATAATTAGGGTGGGTTTGATAAATTGGGCTATCCGTTCCCAAAAATACATCCAATGATATAAACAACAAGCTATCAGCCAGTACTACTTTGCTATCATAATCAACATTGCTTAACAATGTGATCACTTTGGGTTCCTTAAATTTTGGATAATAATACTTTATATGTTTGAACAGTTCCGTTAATTGTTTGGTCTCTTCGGTAAAATCACTGTATATTTTTTCTGTTTCGGCAAATAATTCCAGCTCATCTTTATTTTTCATCTTATTTACCCATACACTATCCGGATTTGCCTGAGGAAATAAATATGGGAATTCTGCCTTTAGATCTGCCAATTTTTCTGGTAGAGTAGTATAGAATTTTTGATCAAATCTAATGACTTTAGTTTCTATATCTATATTGGAAACATCAATTTTATTGTTTTCCTTTTTAGAACATGCTGCAAAACTCACCAAAAAAAGAAATATAACTAAGTTTCTCATTTAATTATTTATTTTTGTTGCTCGCAAAACTAATAAAACTTTCAACAATGAACGCAGAAAAGATAACAAATCATATTGTAGCATGGTTAAAAGATTATGCATTAAAAGCTAAGGTCAATGGATTTGTAGTTGGAATTTCAGGAGGTATTGATTCGGCTGTTACCTCAACACTTTGTACCATGACCGGCCTGAAAGTTTTATGTGTTGAAATGCCTATCCATCAGGGAGAAAATCAGGTAAGCAGGGGTAAAGAACACATCAACCAATTAAGAAATAGATTTAACAATATAAAATCAGAAGAAACAGAACTTACAGCAGTTTTTGAAACTTTTAAAAAAGCCCTGCCTTCTACGGATAATATTGCCAAGTTAAATCTTTCACTGGCAAATACCAGAGCCAGAATAAGAATGACAACCTTGTATTATTTTGCAGGAATTCATGGGTTGCTGGTTGCCGGGACAGGAAATAAAGTAGAAGATTTTGGTGTTGGGTTTTACACCAAATATGGTGACGGAGGAGTAGATCTTAGTCCGATAGCTGATTTACTTAAATCAGAAGTGTTTCAACTGGCAAAACATTTGAAGGTGCCTGCTAGTATTCAAAATGCACAACCTACAGATGGACTTTTTGGTGATTCACGAACTGATGAAGACCAACTAGGTGCAAGTTATAACGAACTGGAATGGGCAATGAAACAATACGATTCCGGAAAACAGAAATTAGACTTTACAGGTAGAGAATTAGAGGTTTTTATTATTTATTCAAAACTACACAAAGCTAATTTGCATAAAATGGTTCCAATACCTGTTTGTAAAATTAACGAAGATTTAAAATTATAAGTTGTTTTGTTTGAAATTTAAAGAACTCTGTTCAATTTTTCAAATAACAGTTGTTTTAGATTTGTATAATCTCTTATTTCTTCCAGAGATTCGTATACTATTTCTTTTTGATTTTCAATCTCATCATTATCCAGACTCATATTAGATTTTAATGCAGCAATCTTTTCAGCAATAAGTAACCGCCTTAGATTATACAAAACATCCATTACCAATTTAGATAAATTACTCTCCTTACTTTTCACTATAATATCATGCCTTTCCCAATCGCTTAGCGCATATTGTTCTTCATCCATTAAAATACTTGTAACAGTAGTTGAAATCTCCACATTTTCATGGTTAGTAAATAATTCAGGAACAATTTCTTGCTCTTGATTCAGCAAATGAATGATTTCATAATAAATTTTTAAAAAAATAGGATTGGTAAATTCAATTTCATCTTCATGCAAATGCACATAAATTTCGTTGGATACTACATTTGTATAATTTTCCTTTTTGATGATCTTTTTCCCGTTATCATCAATTTCGGATACAAAATCAACAAAATCTACCTCTATATTACCATAAAGCAATAAAATTTCAATAATTTTCTTTTCCAAATTAAAAAGGTGATCAAATTTTTCGGGCTTCTCAACTTCCTTTTTAACCCCGGTAAAAGGTGTTCGTGAAGTAGTTTGTTTTTTAGTCGCTTCTCTTTGCTCCTTTTTTAAAATCTGCGATAGCTCATTAAACAAAACATTTTCAGAAATACCCATAATACTTGCACATTCCTGTATATAGATCTCTTTCTGGATATTATTTGGAATTTTAGCAATACTGGCAACTATATCTCTGATTAGATCTGCTTTTTTTACAGGATCATTTTGAGCCTCTTCCAATAAAAGTGAAGTTTTAAACTGAATAAAATCTTTGGCATTATGCTCTAAATAATTTTTTAATTCATCTTCGCTTTTATCTTTTGTAAAACTATCCGGATCCTCCCCATCAGGAAAAGTAATTACCTTTACGTTCATTCCCTGCTCCAGAATAAGGTCAATACCTCGAATAGATGCTCTTATTCCAGCAGCATCCCCATCAAAAAGTACCGTAATATTGGGTGTTAATCTATTGATCAATCTAATCTGATCTGAGGTCAAAGCGGTTCCAGAAGAAGCAACAACATTCTCAATACCAGATTGCACCATGGAGATCACATCTGTATAACCTTCAACCAAATAGCAGTTATTCTGCTTCGCAATACTTTGTTTTGCCTGATAAATACCATATAAAATCTTACTTTTATAGTAAATAATACTTTCAGGAGAATTTACATATTTTGCAGCTTTTTTATCCGTTAATAGTGTTCTTCCTCCAAAGCCAAGAACACGGCCACTCATGCTTTGTATAGGAAAAATCACCCTTCCTTTAAATCGGTCAAATTGCCTTTCTACTAATCCGGTTTCTTCATTTCTTTTAACAATGGTTAGTCCGGTTTTTTCTAAAAATTCAAGATCATATTTTTTTTGAATTGCAACATCTGTAAAAACAGACCATTCATCAAGTGCATAACCCAATGCGAATTTTTTGATCGTTTCATCTGTAAAACCACGTGCTTTAAAATAGGTGTATCCGATGGCTTTCCCCTTTTCGGAATGGTATAAATTCTCATGAAAATGATTCTTTGCAAATTCAGAAACCAGATACATACTTTCTCGTTCATCTGCCACCTGTTTTTGTTCATCGGTTTGCTGCGTTTCTTCAATTTCAATATTATATTTTCGCGCCAAATACCGAATTGCTTCAGGGTACGAATAATGTTCATGCTCCATTAAAAATGTTATAGCATTTCCCCCTTTACCGGTACTAAAATCTTTCCAGATCTGTTTTACAGGTGACACCATAAAGGAAGGTGTTTTTTCATCCGTAAACGGACTCAAACCTTTATAATTTGCTCCTGCTTTTTTTAGATTTACAAAATCACCTATCACCTCCTCTACCCGAGCGGTTTCAAATACTTTATCAATGGTGTCTCTTGAAATCAAAATAAAAGATTTAAATACAAATTTACATATTCACTTGAATTATTCATGACAAACTATACTAAAATCGAAATTAATAACGGTCATCTTAATTTATTTACACAATAACCTACAATTTTAACAAAACACTAACAATAACATGATTATTATGGCACGGCTTTTGCGATTATCAGAATAGAAACAAAGTTCCCTAAAATTTTGTTTTCATAATGATTAGTTTTGAGTTAGTAAGAAAAAAGCACCTTTTCCAAGGTGCTTTTCTCATTATATAAATCAAGTAATTCTTTTTTTTAAGAAACTGCTTTCAATTTTTTAACAGTCGATTTTGATAATTTACCTTGTGCATACTTTTTTGTTACATGCAATTTTTTATCTCCGGTACTTGGCATTTCAAACATGGCATCTGTCAAGATCTCCTCACAAAGTGATCTTAACCCTCTTGCCCCTAATTTATACTCAATTGCTTTATCAACAATAAAATCCAATGCTTTATCATCAATCTTAAATTCTATTCCATCCATTTCAAACAATCTTGTATATTGTTTAATAATGGCATTTTTGGGTTTAGTCAAAATAGAACGTAAAGTCTTCTTATCCAAAGGTTTTAAAAAGGTAAGAGCCGGAAGTCTACCAATAATTTCTGGTATCAAGCCAAATTTTTTCAAATCACTTGGAATCACGTATTGTAAAAGGTTCTTATCATCAATTCTATCATCAGAAATAGATGCACTATAACCAACTGCCTGCATATTCAAACGCTTACTGATCACTTTATCAATTCCGCTAAAAGCACCACCTGCAATAAACAGAATATCCTTGGTGTTTACCTCAACAAATTTTTGATCAGGATGTTTTCTACCTCCCTTTGGCGGAACATTTACAACTGTTCCTTCCAATAATTTCAATAAAGCCTGTTGTACACCTTCACCTGAAACATCACGTGTGATGGATGGATTATCGCCTTTACGAGCAATTTTATCAATCTCATCAATAAAAACAATACCTCTTTCTGCCTTGTCTACTTTATAATCTGCAGCCTGTAATAATCGGGTTAAAATAGTTTCCACATCTTCACCTACATAGCCAGCCTCTGTCAAAACTGTAGCATCTACAATAGCAAATGGAACATCTAACATTTTTGCAATTGTTCTGGCAATCAATGTTTTACCCGTTCCGGTTTCTCCAACCATTATGATATTACTCTTTTCAATTTCTATTTCATCGTCCTTTGATGTCTTTTTCTGCAACAATCTTTTATAATGATTATATACTGCAACCGACATCACTCTTTTTGCCTGATCCTGACCAATAATATACTGATCTAAAAAATCTTTGATTTCAACGGGTTTTTTAATTAAAAAATCTGAAGAAGAATTTCCCTCCTCATTTTGAATTTCCTCCAAAACAATACCATGAGCCTGCTCAATACATTTATCACAAATATGTGCATCAATACCGGCAATCAACAGGTTTGTTTCATCCTTCTTTCGTTTACAAAACGAACATTCTAATTCTTCCTTTTTCGCCATAATTCCAATTTGAATTTATTAAAATCCTCTTTTACTTATTACGAGTCAATATTTCATCGATCATACCGTATTTTTTAGCTTCATCAGCCTTCATCCAGTAATCTCTATCCGAGTCATCGTGTACCTTTGAAACTTTTTGTCCGGAATGTTTGGCAATAATTTCATACAACTCATTCTTTAATTTCAATATTTCACGTGCAGTGATCTCAATATCAGATGCCTGCCCCTGAGTACCACCCATAGGTTGGTGTATCATAATACGTGAATGCGGTAAAGCAGAACGTTTTCCTTTTTGACCAGCACACATCAAAACAGCAGCCATTGAGGCAGCCATACCAGTACAAATTGTAGCAACTTCAGGTTTGATAAACTGCATCGTGTCATAAATTCCTAAACCAGCATAAACTCCTCCTCCAGGGGAGTTGATATAAATGGAAATATCTTTACTTGAATCAACACTTTCTAAAAAGAGTAATTGAGCCTGAATGATATTTGCTACATGGTCATCAATAGCAGCACCTAAAAATATGATCCTATCCATCATCAAACGTGAAAACACATCCATTTGTGCTACGTTCAACTGGCGTTCTTCAATAATATATGGTGTAACGCTGCTTATTAACGTATCAACATGCAGGCTATTTATACCCTGATCTTTAACAGCGAATTTTTTAAATTCATTTCCAAAATTCATAAAAATTTATTTTTAAACTTTAAGTTTGTAAATATACTTAATTAAAACTTATTTTTTATTCAAATTATTACACCCAAAATTTGAATAAAAAACCCCATAAGAAATTAATCCTATGGAGTTTACATTATATAATAAACGATCTGTTACTTGTAAACTTCTTTTACAAATTCTTCGTAAGTAACTTCTTTTGTTTTTAACTTCATATTTTCCTTAAAGAACGTCAATAGTTTTTCGCTCATCAATTGATCTGAAAGTCTTTTTGCTTCTTCCTGATTTCCCAGAACACGATTAGAGATCTCATCTAATTCTTTTTCTTCAGGGTTCATATTGCCATATTGTGCCATCTGAGTTTTGATATAACCTTTAGCATATTCTTTTAGATCATCATAAGAAACCTGAATATTGTTGTCTTTTGAAATTTTACCTTCAATCAACTGGTAACGCAATCCCTTTTCTGAACGATTATATTCTTCAACAGCCTCTTCCGTACTTAATGGTTTTTCACCTGCAACGGCAAGCCATTTTTGCAAAAATTCAGCCGGAAGATCAAATTTTGTGTTTTCAATCAAGCTTTCGGTTACTGTATTTAACAATTGCTGGTCTGCCTGAGTTGCAAATTGTTTTTCAGCATCTTCTCCTAATTTCGATTTTAATTCATCAACAGTTTTAACTACATCTTTACCGAATATTTTATCAAAGAATTCCTGATTCATTTCAGCCAATTCAGTTTCTGTAATCTCTTCAATAGTGAATTTCAATGGTTCATCAAAATCATGTGCATCATCATGAGATAACTCTAAAATATTCATTAGCATATGATCATCTGTAAATAATCCTTTTGATTTTAAATCGATGACATCACCCACTTTTTTACCAACAAATTTCTTGGTATTTGTTTTTCCTTTGATCTTATCAAGTTTGAATGTTGATTTCTTTTCGATCTCTTTATCTTCATTAACAAAAACTCCGGTAATATTAGAATTCTCAGCAATGACTTCCTGAGTTTTCATTTTTCCATATTGTTCCTGAATATTTTTGATCTGATCTTCGATCATTTTATCATCAGCAACAATTTTATAAGCATTTATTGCTTTCTTAGGAGTAAGATTTACCTCAAATTCAGGAGCTAGTCCCAATTCAAATTCGAAAGTAAATTTATCCTTATCCCATGAAAAATCATCTTGCACTTTTGGTAATGGATTACCTAATACATCTAATTTTTCTTCTACTAAAAACTTGCTCAATGAGTCTTGTAACAGCTTATTCACTTCATCAATCATTACGGATTTTCCGTACTGTTTTTTCACCAACCCCATAGGAACATGTCCTTTTCTAAATCCAGGAATATTCGCTTTCTTACGATAATCTTTTAATATCTCCTCTACCTTTGACTGGTAATCTTCAGAAGTAATATCAATTTTTACAATTGAGTTTAACGTATCGATGTTTTCTTTAGTTATATTCATATCGTCATTAATTTATTCTATTCAAATTTTGAGGGTGCAAAAATAATAATTTTACACCACATAATAACAATGATTTTACCAAATAAATAGGACAACCAGTTAAGAAAGTGTTAAATGTAATTTTACTTAGGCTATTCTTGATATTATTTTTCCAGTACTTTATACAAAATAGATTCTAAAAAGGATAATAAAATACTAAATAACAAAGCTGCCCAGAATCCAGAAACAGAAAAACCATCGATCCAGTTATCTGCCAAAAGAATTAATCCTGCATTTATAACAAATAAGAACAAGCCTAAAGTGAGAATCGTTACAGGAATGGTTAAAACTACTAAAACAGGTTTTAAGAAACTATCAAGAATACCGATTAAAAAAGCAACCCAAATTGCTGTAGTATACGTGTCTACCATAACTCCAGGTATTAATTTTGCAAGAAGAACTACAGCTACAGCCGACAAGAGTATTTTTAATATATAATTCATAAGAAATAATTTTGATTAATCAATTGATTTAATGATTGTTCATAAAATACAATTACAAACTTAAGGTTTTTCGAGAAATGTTTTTATATAATTATAAAAATCCTCTGGATTCTCGGCGTGCAACCAGTG
>JAUVCP010000156.1 GCA_030590765.1 Flavobacteriaceae bacterium
TCATTCATGCATTTCCTAATTTATTTCTTCTATTTTTGTTTATTCAACAAGTATCTTTATGAAGTATATTTTAGTATTAATTTGCATTTTATTTGGGTTGACCATTTATGGTCAGAAAAAGTCTAAAAATGTAAGAGCTAAAATAATTACCGTAGAATCAGATACTATTCAAATAGATACTTTAAGTATCAGTTCTTTTTATTTCAAAGTGTATAATCCACAAAATGAAGAGGTTGATTTAAAGTTTTATAAAGTTGATTTTAGCAGATCAGAATTGATATTTAATAAAAATTCTGATTTCATAGGTAAAGAGGTCAAAGTAGAGTATCTGAATTTGCCTGATTTTTTAACAAGAAATTATGCCGTATTTGACAAAGAACTTATCGTTCCAAAAATTACAGATGAATCAAGATTGTATAGTTACCAGTCGAAGAATACAAATAAATCTACAAAACCATTTGATGGTTTGTACACCAGTGGAAGTCTTTCTCGAGGGGTCACCATGGGAAATAATCAGGATGCCGTTGTAAATTCTAATTTTAATCTTCAAATTGAAGGTAATCTATCAAAAAGTGTTGGAATAAGAGCATCAATTACTGATAATGAAATTCCTTTACAGGAAGGGGGATATACGCAGCGAATTGATGAGTTTGACAAAGTTTTTATTGAATTGTTTAGCAAGAGCTGGAAATTGAAAGCCGGTGATATTGATTTGCAAAACAAGGATAGTTATTTTATGCGTTTCTATAAAAAAATATCAGGGGTTGCTGTAAATGCCAAAATCGATCATCATATTGGTGAAACCAACGTTTTTGCATCAGGTGCGATGGTTAAGGGAAGGTATCATAGTTTTAATTTTACTGGTATTGATGGCAATCAGGGACCATATAAAATAATGGGACCTAATAATGAACAGTTTATTTTAATGGTATCTGGGAGTGAACGAGTTTATGCTAATGGAGTTTTATTAAAAAGAGGCGAAAATTTTGATTATACTATAGATTATAATACTTCTGAAATTATATTTACAACTATTTACGCTATCAATTCCAATTTACGGATCACCATTGAATATCAAATTGCAGATAGAAATTACACACGTTTTTTAACCTTTGACGGTGCTGAATATAAATCGGATAAATTAAAAATTGGCATAAAGTATTTTAATGAATCCGATTCAAAGAATAAAACAGTTCATCAGGATCTTACTGATGAACAAAAGCAAATTTTGGCAAATGCGGGAGATGATAAAACTAAGATGGTAGCTCCTTCTGAAATTTCAGTTGCTTATGCCGAAAATAAGATATTGTACAAAAAAACGATAATCAACAATCAGGAGGTTTTTGTCTTTTCCAATAACCCAAAAGATGAATTATATCAAGTAAATTTTACATATGTTGGTGAAAACAGGGGAGATTATCTTATTGAAACTACATTGGCTTCGGGTAGAGTTTATTCTTTTGTTCCGGAAGTAAATCAGGTCAAACAGGGTTCGTATTTACCAGTAATTCAGTTGGTAGCACCTGAAAAATTGCAAATGTTCACATTAGATCTAAAATATAATCCTGGCAAGAGAACAAATTTAACTACAGAAATTGCTCTAAGTGATAATGACCAGAATCTTTTTTCAAATTTAGACAATGATAATAATAAAGGTTTGGCATCTAAACTCTCATGGCAGCAATTGATATTAGATAAAAAATGGAAGTTAAAAAGCAATATCGATTATGAATTTATTGATGATAGTTTTAAAACAGTAGAAAGATTCAGAAATATTGAATTTTCTCGAGACTGGAATATTAAATATGTTGGAGATCAATCATTGCAAAAACAACAATTTTTACGAGGTGGTTTTTCATTTTTGAATGATAGTATAGGGTTTGTAAACTATAATTATGAAAATTTGATTTTTGGTGATAATTACAAAGGCAGTAAGCATAGTATTGGATCAAATCTATATCATAAAAACACCAGAATGTTAATCGATTTTAGTGTTTTAAATAGTGATGACCAAATAGATAAAACAGCTTTTTATAGATTGTACAGTGGTGCGATACATGAATTTAAAAAGAGCTGGGCAGGTGTAAAATTTAACCTGGAGAATAATAATATTGAAGATAAATTATCTGAAAGATCAAGTATTTTTAGTCATAGTTATATAGAAATGGAGGGCTATTATGGTATTGGTGATTCTACAAAAATATTTGCTGAAGTAGGTTATAATTTCCGATCGACCGATAGTGTACGCATTGGTCAATTAGAGAATGTAAGCAAAGCAAATACTTTTTTTATAAAATCTAAATTAATTCAAAATAAAAATACAGATCTAGGTTTATTTGTGAATTACAGAACCGTTAAAAATGTAAATATAGATGATGAGAGATCTTTAAATTCAAGAGTTAATTACAGACAAGGGTTTTGGCACAATATGGTTGTTTTACAAACTTTATATGAAACACAGGCAGGTAATTTACCACAACAAGAGTTTATTTATATTGAAGTAGAACCTGGAAAAGGTTTTTATGAATGGATAGATTTTAATGGAAATGGCATACAGGAGCTAGATGAATTTGTAATTGCCAAATTTCAGGATCAGGCGAAATATGTACGAGTATTATTACCTCAGGTAAAGTTTATCAAAACCAATCAGAATAAGTTTACACAATCTATTAATTTAAATGCAATGCGTTGGCAAAAGGCATCTGGTGTAAAAAAGATACTCTCACATTTTAGTGATCAGACATATTTTTTAATTAATTCAAAAACAAAAAGGGAAGGATCTAAACTAAATTTGAACCCCTTTGCTTATGATGATGAGAATTTATTATCTCTGGATCTTAATTTTAAAAATAGTTTCTTCTATAACAGAGGGTTGCAACATTATAGTATGGTTTATACCTATATTAATTCCAGAAAACGATCCATTTTTGTATTTGGAAATCAGGATGTTAATTTTTTAACTCATCAAATTCAAATGATCCATAAATTTGGAAAATTTTGGTTATTGGATTTTAGAGGAGGAAATAATAAAAGTATAAGTGAATCGATGACTTACTCCAATAGAAATTATGAGATTATAGATCATAATTTTTATCCAAAAATTTCTTATTTGTACAGTAAGAATTCAAGGATGGAAGCTTTTTATAAATACAAGGATAAAAAAAATCAGATAGAAGCATTTGAAGAACTAAAAATGCATGTTTTTGGAGTAAACTTTCAGTATGCAAATAAGCAAAAATTCTCAATAAATGCAAATGTAAATTTGTATTTCAATAGCTTTGAAGGAAATCAAAATTCTCCTGTTGCATATCAAATGCTGGAAGGGTTACAACCTGGTACAAATTTCACTTGGTTATTGAATTTACAAAAGCGTTTAACTTCTTATTTAGATCTGAATCTGAATTATTTTGGTAGAAAATCAGAAAGTTCTAAAACCATCCATACCGGAAGTATTCAATTAAGAGCTACATTTTAGAAAATAATAAAATCTGGTTGTGCATTTAATTATCTTGGAAATGCATATTTTTCAGGATCATAAGAAACAATTTTTTCGATTACTTCATCAGTATCTTCCGTCAAATAAAGCAATTCAGCACAGGGTTGTCCTTCTGATATTTTCTGCATAAATTCCCAAAGAGGTCTTTTATTTGTCCAGTGATCAACTCCAAATAAAATCATGGGTGAAATATACTTTTTAACCGATTCAATAGTATTGTATGGTGCATAATGATTTTGTGTTGCATCCTGAAATATTTCCTGTGTAGTTCCGGCACTTCCGGGAGCAAAAATAATTCCATGCTTTGCAATAGTTACCAGTCCGTCTTCACGTATACTATTGGCAAAATATTTGGCAATATGCGTAGCAAATATGGTTGGTGGTTCATGACCATAAAGCCAAGTAGGAATACCTATACTCATGGATTTCTTTTCTTTTCCCTTTGGAATAGGATATTTTTCTAAAACTTTCCAGGCTCTGTGAAGCCAGTCTTTATCAGCATATTCTTCACCATCAATGGCTCCTTCCGGACGAATCTTCATTTCGTTAATGGCTGACTCCATTTCTTTTTCGGTACGAGTAGCAAAATATGCACCAACATGAGTAGCTTCCATAGCTCCTGGTCCACCACCACTAGTCAATAAAAAACCTTTTTGTGTAAGAATACGTGATATTTTAGCAATAATGAGGTAGTAAGGATCTTTCCTTTCCATGGAATGCCCTCCCATAATGGCAACAACTTTTCTGTCTGAAATTATTTCTTGAAGAGCATCTGTAATACTATGGTCATGCAGTCGTCTGGTAAGTGTGACTAAAATAGATTTAGTAGTATCCATACCAGCTTTGATATAATCTTCATAAATCTTGTAGTCATACGTACATTTATACCCATCTTCCTTTTTTTTGGTCAAAACCTTTGAACAGTTCCTTTGGAGAATACAATTTAGAGCGGAAAACCTCAAAGAACACATCTTTACGGTTTGATATGACCATCCCACCACTACAGCTAATAAATCCTGACGAATGATTGCTCAGGTCACATCCTAAAAAGAGGCATCCATTAAAATTGTGTTTTAGGATATTGTTTTCAAAAGAGGTGAGATCCAGTTCCTTTACTGCTGCTTCGTGCGGTACTCCCTGGTGAAGCCATTCTTTAAAATCCTGGATAGTTTCTATTTCTTTCATTGGTTGCTAGTAGTTTAGGAAATATATAAAAGTACCCTCGCTAAGAATCGAACTTAGATCTAAAGTTTAGGAAACTTTTGTTCTATCCGTTGAACTACGAGGGCAAGATGACTGCAAAAATAAATAATTTTAGGACTTTGTTTAATTTTTTGGCAGAATTAATTTCAGTTATGTAGATTTGTAAAAATACATTACCATTGATGAAGATCAAAGCAACCTTTAAAAAATATATTTTACAGTTTAAACTTCCGGGAGGTACGTCAAGAGGGGTGCTTCATACAAAGGAAACCTATTTTTTAAAAATTATTGATGATCAAAATACTGGAATAGGAGAGTGTGCGGTTTTTAAAGGTTTAAGTGCTGATGACAGGCCAGATTATGAAGAAAAACTACAATGGTTATGTGATCATATTCATTTAGATAAAGATCTTTTACTACATGAGTTAATAGAATTTCCTTCTATTCAGTTTGGATTGGAGCAGGCATTATTGTCTATAATAAGTAAAGATACCTTTGAATTATTTCCTTCTGATTTTACCAATGGCAATGATTCTATTGCTATAAATGGTCTGATTTGGATGGGAAACAGATCTTTTATGCAAAAGCAGATCAAAGAAAAATTGAAAGCTGGTTTTACAACCATTAAGTTGAAGATTGGAGCTATTGATTTTTATACAGAGCTCGATCTGTTGAAAAGTATTAGAAATGATTTTCCAGCTAATGAAATTGAACTAAGAGTAGATGCCAATGGTGCTTTTCATCCAAATGAAGCATTAGAAAAATTAAAACAATTATCCGAATTTCAATTGCACTCCATTGAGCAACCTATCAAAGCTGGTCAGTGGGAAAAAATGGAAGATCTATGTAAAAAAACTCCTTTGGCAATTGCCTTAGATGAAGAATTGATAGGAGTGTTTAAGAGATCTGATAAAGAAAGAATGTTACAAAGGATTAATCCACAATATATTATTTTAAAACCAAGTTTGATTGGTGGATTTCAGGGTACAGATGAGTGGATTGAACTAGCAAATAAATATGGTATTGATTGGTGGATCACTTCAGCTTTGGAAAGTAATATTGGTTTAAATGCAATTGCTCAATACACTTATATTCAACAAAATAAGTTACCTCAGGGATTGGGAACAGGTGGTTTGTTTACCAATAATTGCATATCTCCGTTGACTGTTAAAAACGGAGTATTATTTTATGATGTCAAAGATAAGAATGGATGGGATATATCAATTTTAAATCTTTAAT
>JAUVCP010000061.1 GCA_030590765.1 Flavobacteriaceae bacterium
CAACAATTTTATTGGTATATTCTATTTCTTTTTCAATTCCGACTATCGATTCAACTTCTTTTTGCAGATCCTCTATTTTTTTGATATGCAACCCCGATTTGATTAACTTTTCTTCCAGTTCTGGTTTATTTGGGTTGACACAAATACCTCTTTCGGTAACTAAAACATCAATGGTTTCCCCTGGAGTAACAACCGTATGGATTGTTTTTTTAACAATAGCAACCCTTCCTCTAAAGGACGGACAAACTACTACGGTTAGATTTGCTCCTGATGCGGTGTCACTATGGCCTCCCGATGCACCACGAATGGTTCCGTCAGAACCAGTTATAACATTGACATTAAAATTGGTGTCAATTTCTAATGCACCAAGCACAACTACATCTAGTTTATTTGTTAAACAACCGCAATTGAATGGATTTGCATATAAACCTGCCGGAATTTCTATGTGATTTTTATTATTGAGGATAGATGAGCTCACTGCCGCATCAAAGGATTGTACATCAAAAACAGTTTTGAATAATCCCTCTTCCAGCATGTTAACAATATAAGATGTAACTCCTCCTAAAAGAAAACTGCCTTTTAGGTTTTGCTGGGTCATTTTTTCACGAATAAACTTAGCAACAGCTAAAGAAGCCCCACCCGCACCCACCTGAAATGAAAAACCTGGAACGAAAAATCCGGAGTGTTCAATTACATTAGCGGCAAGTTTTGCAATTCTCAAATCTAAAGGAGATTTGGTGATTCGTGTTGTTCCGGTAGCGATTTGTGATGCATCACCAATAGAATCCACTTTAACTACATAATCCACAAAATTCTGACTGATGGAAATTGGAATACAGGGAAAGTCAACCATATGATCGGTAACAACAATAACCTGTTTTGCATACTGTGCATCGATCATGGCATAACCAAGAGATCCGAATGCAGATTTACCATGAGATCCGGTTGCATTACCTTCTTCATCAGCTGCTGATGCTGCAATAATAACCAGATCAACCTGTATTTTACCAGTATGAATGGCTCTGACGCGCCCGCCATGTGAATGGATAATAATGGGTTGATCTAAAATTCCATTAGAAATGGCCTTCCCCAAAACACCTCTCAATCCGGAGGTCCATATTTTTGTAATGGTACCATCTTTTAAGTATTTTAAAAGTGCATCATGAGATTGGTTTAAGGATGAAGAAGCAAGTGTTATATCCTTTATCCCCATATTTGCTAAAATGTCAATGGTTTTTACAAGAATATTATCTCCGTTTCTCAAGTGATGGTGGAAGGAAACGGTCATTCCATTTTTTGGACTAGTACGGGCAATGGCTTGTTCTAAATTTGAACAGCTTTTACATTGGTGAGGCATTTTTGCCTTGTTAGGAGGAGGAATCGTGATCTCATCCATCCATCCCTTTTTTAATTTTTCCCAGGCACCAATGAAAAGATCTGCTTTTCCAAATCCTTTTATGTTTTCCGGAATTTCTCGTCCTATCGTATTTTTCATGTGTTTAATAACTAAAATTCAATTAAATAGAATCAAAATCAATTTCTGCTAACTCCAGAACATACGCTGCACGTGCCATTACCGGTGCATCTACCATTTTACCATCAACAGAGAAAACTCCAATACCGGCTTCTTTATTTTTTTTAAAAGCTTTGATTATTTTATAGGCTTTACGAATTTCTTCCTGTGTGGGCTGATAAACCTCATGAATAATATCTATCTGTCGGGGGTTGATCACGGCTTTTCCTGTAAAACCGATATTTTTTGAATACTCTGTTTCTTTTCTTAAACCTTCATCATCACTTACATCCACAAAAATGGTATCAATAGCATCAATTTTATTAGCTTTTGCAGCCATAACGATCATCTTTCTCGCAAGATCGATTCCTGAACCGTCTTTCGTGCTCGAAATATTCATATCAGCAGTAAGGTCCTGACCGCCAATAGTAATTGCATCTACACGTTTAGAAAATTTGGCAATATCAAAAACATTTTGAACACCTAATGCTGTTTCTATC
Source organism: Flavobacteriaceae bacterium (assembly GCA_030590765.1). Lineage (GTDB taxonomy): Bacteria > Bacteroidota > Bacteroidia > Flavobacteriales > Flavobacteriaceae > Lutimonas. The sequence goes on from JAUVCP010000061.1 coordinate 2,014, forward strand.
ATAACATGCAAGGTCATTTTATCATGTGGCAATCCATGTTTATCTTCAATGTCTTCAATAATTTTAATCAGCCGTTCCAGTTCTTCTGGTGTTTCGGTCTTAGGAAACCGAATAGCATCAGGTTGAAGAGGTATAATTTCTTCCAGATCTTCCATCCCGAAAGGGGTGTCAATATGATTTACCCTAACACATATTTCGGTATCATAAAAATTCATTTCTTTCAAAATGTTTCTCACTAAAATTCGGGCTGCATCCTTTTGATTGATAGCAACTGCATCCTCCAGATCCAATAACAAACTGTCGGCACCATAAACACCACCTTGTTGCAGCATTGCCGGATTATTCCCCGGAATGTATAACATTGTTCTTCTTTTTTTCTTCATGATAAAGAATATTGATATAAAAAAGTTGTAATCTTATTGTTGACTTGCCCTTTTAAGAGCTGTTTCTACTCGGGCCAAAATGGTTGGATCCAATGCGCCTTTATCTTTGGCTATCAAATGTATATTTTGAATTTTATGTGAATCCAGATATCTATTTATAAGTGCTTTAATACTGTCACCATATTCTTTCATAACCGTAGAATCAATTTCAATTTTACGACCAGAATTATCGTTTAATGGTTCAACTAATACTAAAATATCACTTGATTCAAAGGAGCCTGCCTGTGCTTTTTTAATAATTTTCATTTCTTTGTTTTTTTAAAAGAACAAATTTTATATGTAACAAAAGTTTCAGTGCAAAAGTAGATGGAATTTCCTTTAAAAAAATGAGGAAAATCATATTTTTAAATTTTTTTAAGAAATTTCGATTAAATATATAGAGCTTATAAAGTGAGAAATTTTAACAAATCCTGGGTAGTTGTTCTCCTATCAACGGACTTACAATTCGTTTTCCACCGATCAGGCTATGCATTAGCACTTTGTTTGCGTGTTCAGCAGTAATTTCGCCAACACAAACTGTATTTTTTCCTTTATCATGAGCTTTCATTTTTTCCAGCACTTTATCTGCAATAACGGAATCAACAATGGCTAAAAACACACCTTCATTAGCCACATATAATGGGTCTAAGCCTAGTATTTCACAAGCAGCAGCTACTTGTTTTTCTAAAGGAATTCTATCTTCAAATATTTCAACACCCAAATGTATATCCGTAGCAATTTCGGAAAGAACACTTGCCAGGCCACCGCGTGTAGGATCCCGGAACAAATGGATCTGTTCACCAAATTCATCCAATAGATCACTTATCAAAAAATTAAGATTTGTAGAGTCACTTACAATACTGGTCTCAAATTCAAGACCTTCTCTTTGCGACATGATCGCCATTCCGTGTTGTGCCAGATTTCCGTTGATAATTATTTTATCACCAACTTTAATTCTGTTTACATCAATATTTGCCTTTGGATGAACCTCACCAAAACCGGTAGTATTGATAAATATTTGATCTCCTTTTCCTCTTTCAACAACTTTTGTATCACCGGTAATGATCTGTACACCGCTGATATCAGCAGCGTCTTTTATAGAATTTACAATTTTAACAAAATCAACAATTTTTAATCCTTCTTCAATAATAAATGCAAGCGATAAATATTTTGGGATTGCACCACACATGGCAACATCATTTACGGTTCCATGTACTGCGAGTTCGCCGATATTTCCTCCTCTAAAAAATATGGGAGAAATCACAAAACTATCTGTAGAAATAGCAATTTTACCATCGATCTTAACAATAGAACCATCGTGTTTTGCATCTAAGAACGGATTGCTAAAAGTTTTAAAAATGATGCTGTCCAGCAGATCTCTTGTCATAATCCCCCCACTACCATGTCCGAGATTTATTGTATCAAATCCTAAATTTTCTTTTTCCATTTATTTGTTTGTCATTAAAATGTCTGAATAATGATAATATGCCGCACATGCCCCTTCCGAAGAAACCATTGGAGCTCCTAGAGGATTGATCGGTGTACAATTCCTACCAAATTGACTACACTGATTTGGTTTTTTAATACCTTTTAGAATATCTCCGGCTATACACAAAGCATTTTCAGGAACCTTTATGCTTCCGAGCCCAAATTTTTTCTCTGCATCAAAACTTTCAAATTCTTTTCTTAATTGGTAACCACTTTTAGGAATTTTCCCAATGCCCCGCCATTCTCTGTCACCTGTTTCAAAAACAGTTTTAATCACTTTTATAGCAGCCAGATTTCCTTCTTCTTTTACAATTCTGCTATATTGGTTTTCAACTTTATACTCTCCATTCTCAAGTTGTTTAACTGCAAACAAAATTCCCTGAACCAGATCTAATGGTTCAAAACCTGTAATTACTATTGGGATTTTATACTTTTTAGCCAACGGAAAATACTCTTTATAACCCATTATTGCACAAACATGCCCGGCACCTAAAAAGGCATCAATACTGCTAAATTTATCATCTAAAATAGCTTCCATTGCAGGAGGAACTAAAACATGTGACACTAAAATAGAATAATTTTGAACTCCTTCTTTTTGTGCATGCAAAACAGATAAGGCATTAGCAGGAGCAGTAGTTTCAAATCCAACAGCAAAGAAAACAACTTCTTTATTGGGATTTTGTTTTGCAATATTTACTGCTTCCAGTGGAGAATATAAAATACGAAGATCACCTCCATTCGCTTTTGTTTCCAACAAACTCTTTTTAGAGCCTGGTACTCGTATCATGTCTCCAAACGAGCAAACTATTACTCCGTTTTCCAACAATTCGATTGCTTTGTCGATCAAATTTAATGGCGTAACGCAAACAGGACATCCGGGTCCATGGATCATTCTTACTTTTTCCGGGAGTAGATCTAAAATACCATTTTTGACCAGACTGTGGGTTTGACCACCACAAATTTCCATGATGTTCCATGGTTTACTTGCAGTATTTTCAATTTCCTGCAGTACTTTTTTAGTCGCTTCCAGATTTCTATATTCACTAAGGTATTTCAACTTTTTGCTTATTTTTTTGGAGAATTAACAATATGTAAATAGTACATCAACTGTCCAAATGAAATATTTTCATCATTAGGTGCTAAGTTATGATTAAAAAATAATTTGAACTTGTTTCCGCTTAATTCTTTTAGCATATCTATCAAAACCGTATTTTGGAAAACTCCTCCGCTTAAGGCTATTTTTTTTATATTATTTTGACTTGCAACCTGTAGGATAATCGTTGCAAGTGTGTATAAAAAATTTTGAATGATATGCTGCCGTTTTACACCGGCTTTATAATCAATATAAATATTTTTTAAAATTGATTTTGTGTCAATTATTTTATTAACTGAAATATTATAATAATTTTCGCATTTTTTAAGATCATAATCTGTTATTTGATTTTCTAGTAAAATTGCTGCTTCTCCTTCATAGGTGTTTATATCACAGATCTCTAATAAGGAAGCAACTCCATCAAACAACCTTCCAATAGAGGAGGTTTTTAGTTTGTTTCTTTTTTTTAAAGATTTGTAGATAGTCCATTCATCACTTGAGAATTTGGAAGAAATATGATCTTCTATATCTTCATCTGCTAAAGAGAATAATGAAAGTCTGGGCTCTTTGGACATTTTATCTCCTGCAAGCCAGTCAAAATATAAAAAATGTGATAAACGATCTATTTGGTCTTTATGAAAAGTAAAGAATTCCCCGCCCCAGATATTTTTATCCTCTCCATAACCTGTTCCGTCCCAGACTACACCAAGAACTTTTTCTTTACAATCAAATAAATGATTTTCTCCTAAAACAGAAGCAAAATGTGCTTTGTGATGTTGAATTTTAACAAGATCTGCATCCCATTTTTTAGAAATTTCTTCCCCAAATTGTGCACTTTGGTAGGCAGGATGTTTATCGATTAAAATAACAGCGGGTTTCTGTTCAAAAAGTTTTATAAAATAATGGGTTATTTGAATAAATCTTTGATAGACATCATAATGTTCCAGGTTTCCCAAATACTGACTGATATATAAATGGTCATTCGGTAAATAGGCAATGGTACTTTTTAATCCGCCACCCATTGCCATAATTTTTGTATTGGTTTTATTCGTGAAGTTAAAATAATTAGGGGCGTAACCACGGGAACGCCTAAATAAAACTTCTTGTTGAAATTTGTTACTGAATTTTACCACAGAATCATCTTGTGGGTTGGTGACTTCGAGATTGTGATGCACAAAATAATCTGCAATTCCTGAAAGAATCTTTTCTGCCTGATCATTATTGCTAATTATTGGTGAACCATACAAATTACCACTGGTTGCAACTATCGGTATTTTTAAATCTTCAACCAATAATTGTAAAATTCCGGAATATGGTAACATGACTCCCATCTGATTTAAACCGGGAATTAATTCGGCGAAAGCCAGATTTCCTTTAAAACCCTCTTTTTGTAAAATAACAATGGGTCTTTCAGTAGATTCTAATGCTTTTTTTTGAGAATTATTTATAACCAAATGCGATTCTAAAAGTGACAAGGAGGGATATAGAATTGCAAAAGGTTTATGCGGTCTTTTTTTGTTTTCTCTTAATTTTTTAATGACTTCTCTATTGTTTGCATCGCAGCATAGTAAATAGCCACCGGTATTTTTTATAGCAAGAGTATTACCTTCTTTAATAAGAGAAGCAATCTTTTTAAAGATCTCTTTTGGACGAATATTTATTTGCGATCCTTTTGAGTTGTGTAGTGAAATTGTAATTCCGCAGTTTTGACAGGAATTGGTTTGAGAGTGAAACCTCCTGTTATTTGGATTTGTATATTCTTCTTTACAAGTATTACACATCACAAAACTATCTACACTTGTATTTTCTCTTTCAAAAGGAAATGTTTTTGTGATCGCCCAACGGGGTCCACAATTGACGCAAGTTGTAAAAGGGTAATAAAACCTTCTGTTATTTGGATCTTTTATTTCTTTTTTACAATCATCACAAATGGCAAAATCTGGGGTAAGAATAAGATTTAATTTTCCACTTTTAGAAGAAGGAATTATTTTAAAAGTTTCAAATTCCTGAAATATCACCTCTTCTATTTGGCTTTCTTTTATTTGTGAAACAGTGGGTGGAAACTGTATGAGTTCTGTATAAAAAAGATGTATGTTCTTTTCACTTCCTGAAAGGTATATTACAACACCATTTTCATTATTAGATACGGTTCCGTTAAGTTTGAATTTTTGAGATAAAGTAAATACAAATGGTCTAAAACCAACTCCTTGCACTCTGCCGGAGATTTCAATTTTAACTGTTTTAAGCATTTGACCTACCAATTTTAGATTGGTCTAATTTAAGAAAAATAAAAAAGCTTACCCAAATAAATGAATAAGCTTTTAACCCCTATTTGTCAGTTAGATTCTACTACTCTATTTATTAATAATTTTCTTCTCTAATTTGCATATATGCGATTGGATGTAAACAAGCAGGACAAGTTTTAAGTGCTTTTTCTGATTGGTATACATAGCCACAATTGATACATTTCCACCATACTTTACCGTCTTTGATAAATACTTTGTCTTCAGATAGATTTTGTAATAATTTCAAATATCTGCGTTCATGTTCTGCTTCTACTTTTGCAATCATTTTAAAGGCAGTGGCAACTTTATTGAAACCTTCCTCTTCGGCAATTTTTGCAAATTCTGGATATAGATCAGTCCATTCTTCATTTTCACCTTCTGCGGCAGCTTTTAAATTCTCTTTAGTATTACCAATAATTCCGGCAGGATAAGTTGCAGTGATTTCAGTATCTCCTCCTTCTGAAAAATTAAAGAATCGTTTTGCATGTTGCTTTTCCTGATTAGCTGTTTCCAGAAAAATTGCTTCGATTTGTTTATAGCCCTCCTTTACTGCAGCTTTTGCAAAAAATTCATAACGCATTTTCGCCTGCGATTCACCGGCAAAAGCTTTTAGTAAGTTTTGTTCTGTTTTTGACCCTTTCATCCTTTTGTTAATTTTTAATATGTTATTTATTCTTTCATCAGCTTCACTTTTTCTAAAATATCAACAACTTTTTCAACAACCTGTGGGATGCTTTTTTGAACATCATTTGTTAATTTGATGGTCATAGGAATCATTTCTTTGATGGAAACGGTCAAAAGAATAATCTTTGGCAATTCATCCTGAAATTCCAAAGCGTCAATCATATCTTTTAACCCAACATCATGAGCAGATAGCACCGTTGGGAAATCAGCTGCAAATTTTGGATAAATTACATCAATGGTTCCTGCAGGTCTAGCATCCATGGTAGCATCAATAAAAACAACCAACGGATATTGTGAAAGTATAGGCATCAGGTCAAAACTACCTGTACCTCCATCCATGATATCAACATTATCTGGTAATTCAATTTTGCTTAAAGCATGAATAGAATGAACACCAACGCCTTCATCGCCCATCAGGTAATTTCCAATCCCCAAAACCAGTATTTTATCCTTCTTTTCACTGTCTAAATAATCATGGGTTTGATAGAACAGCTTTTGAAGCTCCATCACATCATCTGAAATCATAGGCTAATCTAATTTTTTATCATTTGAATTATTTTCCTCTTCGCTTTTTGGTTTTTTAAATCTTTCAGATCTAACAAACTTAAAGCCACTGATCATGGAAGATACTTCTCCACGCCCTTCTACATAATCATGATACAATACCAAATACACATGAATCACGACAAATGTCATAAAGAACCAGGTTGATAAATGATGGATATATCTCACAGGAATATCTCCTCCAAAAAATGGAATTATCCATGCAAACATATTTGTAAACCAAAAATCAGAAGTTGGAGACATCAAAGCAAACCCAGTTGAAAACTGTAAAATAAACAATAAGGTCATCAAAAAATATGAAAATGCAGCAAGATAATTATGACCAATACTGATGTTTGAAAGTTTATGTTCTTTATCTGGCATTAGCAAAATGTCAACTCTTATAACATGCCAAATATTACTCATGCCTTTTTTAGAAAATGGAATAAAGTTTTTCCAGCTGGCAAATCTGTTACCAACAAAAGCCCAGTAAATTCTAAAAAACACAACTGCTACTAGTATGAATGCGGTTATTAAATGTATCGCTCTTACATATCCAAACCAATAAGAATTAGTTGCTTCTACATTTTGGTTGATAGCTGGGGGATCTGCAATGATAAATCCTGTAATAATT
>JAUVCP010000142.1 GCA_030590765.1 Flavobacteriaceae bacterium
AGTGGTTTTATATCTTGCTCAGCAGGAAATAGAAAAAGAAAGCCTTTGTCAAAACAGGTTACACGTACAGACTGATGTGGAAAATCTAGAAATGTTAGAAAAAATATTTTTAGAAATAATTAAAGTATTTCGGTTCAATGAAGTACATAAGGCTAAAACCGAAATATCCATAGATGGGCAAATATCAAACTGGGCTATTGGCGGAAAGGATCTTTTGTATTTTGACACAAGTACACCAATTTTTAAAATTGATGGTTTAGAACAAATGGATCCCAATCTTATTTTGAGCAGTGCTCCAAAAGCTTTGGTTTGGGTGATAAAAATGTTCTTTTTAAAAGATGTAATGGGTAGGTATTATGATATTCGGTTGGTGTTTATTGATGTAGTTGCAAATCTTTACAAAGAACAAAAAGTGTCCTTAATTAATTCCGCATTAGCAAAAGCAAACAAATTATTACCTGAAGAAATAGAGAAAATATCAAGAAAGGAAATTGATAAATATTATAAAGAAGATAAGTTTATTTGGCAATTATTTTTAGGATTGCGAAGATTAGATCGTTGGTTTACCACAAAAGTATTTAGAAAACGATACGAATTTATATTACCAGGAAATATTACCAGATAGTTTAATAAATTTCAATCATTAACTTATAATATGTGTGATACTTTTATAGCCTTGCCAAAATCTACCGAAGATGGTTCAGTAATTTTTGCTAAAAACAGCGATCGTGAAGCCAACGAAGCACAGAGTTTAGAGTATCATTCAGCCAGAACTTACCCATTAAACACAAAATTAAAATGTACATATATTGAAATCTCACAAGTTGAGAAAACTTTTGGAGTTTTAATTAGCCGCCCCTTTTGGATGTGGGGTGCTGAAATGGGAGTAAATGAATATGGAGTTGTCATAGGAAATGAAGCTGTTTTCACTAGATTAAAGGTTACTAAAAGAGGTGTTCTCACAGGGATGGATCTATTAAGGTTGGCTTTGGAAAGATCAGATTCTGCTGCAAAAGCAAAGGAAATTATTATTGACCTGTTGGAGAAATACGGGCAAGGTGGTATTTGTGGTTATCAGGATAAGGGAATGTTTTATCACAATAGTTTTGTTATTGCTGATAAAAAAGAAGCATGGCTTATAGAAACTGCTGGAGAGTTTTGGGTTGTTAAAAAAGTTAATGATTATTATGCGATAAGTAATGGATTAACAATTGGGACTGATTATGATGAAATTCATCCTAAAGCAGAGAGTTTTGCCAGAAAAAATGGGTGGACTAAAGGTAAGTTTCATTTTTCCAATGCATTTTCTGACTTTTTATATACTACATTTTCTGCATGTAAAACTAGAAAAGCCAGAGCAGATGATCTTTTAAGAAATGATAGGAAGAAAATAAACATCACTTCAGCCATAGCACATTTGAGAGATCACAACACAATAGATTTTAGTCCCTCAAAATCATTGCTTGGAAATACAATTTGTGCACATGCCGGGAATTCGATCACCCGAAATGCTTCACAAACTACCGGATCGATGATCGTTCATTTATACACAAATAAAAAACCAGTAGTTTGGGTTACAGCAACATCTGCAGCCTGTATTTCAATGTTTAAACCGATTTGGTTTGGTAAAGAAGTAATCCCTGACATAGGAGAGGAATTGACAGAGAGTTTCAATAAAAATTCTTTTTGGTGGAAACATGAACAATTGCACAGAGAAATTTTAAAGGATTATTCGAAAAGGATCACCATAGTGGAGAAGGAAAGAAATGATTATGAAAACAAACTCATAAATTATATTTACGTGGATAACAATAAAGGATTTGAAGTTTCAAAAATTGCTTTTCAGGATCATAAGCGATTGATTGAAAAATGGATAGAGGGTGTCAGAAAGATGAAAATAAAAAACAATCCAAATCTTATCTATAGAAATTACTGGAAAAAGTTAAACAAAAAAGCACAGCTTTAAATTATCTTTTGAATCTGTTGTCTACCAGAATGTTTTTAATTTGATGCCGGATCCTAAGTATTCTTCCGATCATTAGTCCTGCGTTTAAAGTATAAACAATTGCGCTAATATGCTCTAAATGTATAAATTTATGAACAATTTTATTCTTAAAAATATTAAATAAGATAAGAAAGAATAGTAACAAGCCCCCAAATAGGTCAAAGTTTTTAATGATCTGTTTTCCTTTATTATCCCATGTTACATTTTGAATTCTAGTCAGAATACTTCCTAAAACAATTCCGATAAGAAAAGCAAATACAGGTAGTTTTAATGGAATATTATCATGTATAAAATGTTTGATAGCAAGAAAAACAAACAAGATAAATAGAATCATAAAAAACCAGAGATGGCGTTTGATTTTTTTATCAACCCATGTTTTTTCAGGTTTGGTCATCTATTCCAGATTATAGTTTTTTTGTAGCGACAATAGAATAAACCATTGGTATTTTATTTTTCAGGTGTTTAATTCTGAATTTATTTGAAGAAATTTCAACAGTTTTATTAAAACAATCATAGGGAGAATAATCATATTCATCTAATGAACTTATCTCAAGACCATTTGAAATCAGACTATTGACAACTTCACTTATGCTATGATTCCATGTGACGAACTCAGCTTCAATATTGGCATTTTTATTTGCATAAGTGCCGGTTTCTGTTTCAATAATTGCTCCTGAATTGAAATAGCTATATTTTATTTTTTCTATATTTTCATCAAACATCCAGACAATAGGATGAAATTCAGCGAAAACAAACATACCATCTGGTTTTAAGTAGTTTGATATGATTTGTGCCCATTTATTTAAATCCGGTAGCCAGCCAATGGCTCCATAACTGGTAAAAACAATGTCAAATTGTTTATCAAGATGATTTGGCAGATCATAAATGTCACAACAAATAAAATCTGCTTCACTATTTGATTTTTCCGCAAGTAATTTTGCTTGATCAATTGCTTCATTAGACAGGTCAATTCCGGTAACTTTTGCGCCCATCCTGCCTAAGGAAATTGTGTCTTGCCCGAAATGACACTGTAGATGAAGGATGCTCTTATCAGTAATATCACTAAGAAGATTGAGTTCAATTTTATTTAAAGAACTATTCCCTTTAAGAAAACCAGATACATCATAGAAATCGGATTTTATGTGGAAATCTACTTTTTGATTCCATAAGTTTCTATTGATGTTTAAGTAGTTATTTTCTTTTTGATCCATTGCTTATTTGGTAAAAACAGTCTTACAACTTTTGAATTAATTATTGAATTGATCAAGAAATTGTTCCATTTCGTAATTACATGTTTCAGGATCTTCAATATTCACCATATGTCCACTCCCTTCAATGTTACGTAAAATCGAGTTTTTTATCATTGAATGAACAAGTTTTGAATTATCCAAAGGTGTAGCTTTGTCTTCTGTTCCTGCAAGAATTAGTGTAGGGCATGAAATATTTAGTAGATCGTTAAGATCAATATTTTTGCGTTTTAATGCAGATAATATGGTAATATGAATTTCTTTATCATTTTTCAGAAGTTCTGTTGTCCATTTCTTTAGTTCTTCTTTCCGATTAGGGTCATTCAAAAAATGGATACTGAACATATTCACTAAAACCGGTTGTAGTACAGCTTTAATTCCTGAGAATTTAACAATGTTATTTAATAAACTATATTTTCTATAGTTGGATTCAGGTGAAACACTTGCGCTTATTAAAACAAGTGATTTTATTAAATTTGGTCTTTTTAAGGCGATTCGTATGGCTATATCTGCTCCCATTGATAAACCTACAAAATGTACCTGCTTCAATTTTAAATGGTCTAAAAGCTTAATGACATCTTTATACAAACATCTTGATTTAAAATTACCGTCAAGAATCATGCTTTGTCCGTGCCCGCATTGATCATAAATCAAGATAGAATATTTAGATTTAAAATATTCAATTTGATTTATAAAAACACCACTATTCCAGAGTAACCCATGTGAAAAAACTAAAATATCCTCACCATATCCATGAATTTCATAATTGTAGTTGCAGTTATTTATATTAATGATAGGCATAATGCAAATATATTAAAAATAACTAAATTAATTTCCTTTTATAGATAGAGGATTGGTTTGAATCGATAAAAGACAGTTAACTCCAAGATGTAAATCAATTTTAATCATAAGAATTCCTCGGGGTTCTGCCCCGGGGTAGTTCATTAGTAATATTTTTTCGAATAGGTTTTTTTGAAAAGAGAATTATACATTAAGCATTTTCCAGAGTTTATCTTTCAGTTCGGTAAGCCCTGTTTGAGCAACAGATGAAATAAAAAGATGAGGCAGATCTTTAGGAAGTTCTTTTTCAATTTCAGTTTTTAACTCATCATCCAGCATATCTGATTTTGAAACTGCAAGTAAACGATCTTTATCCATCAATTCCGGATTGTGTTTTTTGAGTTCGTTTAGGAGTATTTTGTATTCTTTTAGTATGTCATTACTGTCTGCTGGTATTAAAAATAACAAGGTTGAATTCCGTTCAATATGTCGTAAAAATCGATGGCCTAATCCCTTGCCTTCTGCAGCACCTTCTATTATTCCCGGGATATCTGCCATTACAAAACTCTTAAAATTGCGATATTCAACAATACCTAAATTGGGTTTTAATGTAGTAAATTCATAGTCGGCAATTTTTGGTTTTGCAGAAGTGATTACCGATAAAAGAGTTGATTTACCTGCATTTGGAAATCCAACCAAACCAACGTCAGCCAGAAGCTTTAATTCTAATTGAAACCAACCTTCTATTCCTTCTATTCCGGGTTGAGCATATCTTGGTGTTTGATTTGTAGCCGATTTAAAGTGCCAGTTTCCTCTTCCTCCTTTACCACCCTCAGCTAAAATTACTTCTTCTCCATCATTTGTGATCTCAAATAAAATCTCTTGTGTTTCACCATCTTTCACAATAGTTCCAAGCGGAACATCAACATATTTATCTTCACCATCTTTACCAGTACTTCTGCTTTTGCTTCCAGATTCGCCATGATCAGCCTTAAAATGTTTTTTAAATTTTAGGTGATAAAGGGTCCACATATTTTTATCTCCCCTAACGATCACATGACCACCACGACCACCGTCACCACCATCAGGACCACCCTTTGTAATAAATTTTTCGCGATGTAAATGTACAGAGCCTTTACCGCCTTTACCGGATGCGGCCCAAATTTTAATATAATCAACAAAGTTGCCTTCAGTCATATGAACAGGAAAAAAAAGGTCCAAAAAAATTAGACCTATTAATTATTTTGCAAAAATAAAGCTTTTAACTTAAAACTTATCAACTATCTGTTGTATTCTTTCTCTTATTTCTTCTACGGTACCTACACCATCAATTCCGTTGTACTTATTTTGTTTTTGATAAAAATCTTTTAAGATATCAGTATTATCATAATAATTTTGAAGCCTTATTTTAATTTTATCCTCACTTTGGTCATTTGATCTGCCGCTTGTCAAACCTCTTGATAAAATACGTTTGATCAGAATATCTTCAGGTACCTCTAAAATGATCATTGCGTTAATCTCTTGATCTCTTTCATTCAAAAATTTATCTAATGTTTCTGCCTGAGATCTTGTTCGTGGAAAACCATCAAAAATAAAACCATTTGCATCTGGAAATCTTTCTACTTCTGCAATAAGCATATTTATAGTTACTTCGTCAGGAACTAATTGTGTTTTATCTATATAGGTTTTGGCAAGTTTTCCTAATTCTGTTTGTTTTTTAATGTTATATCGAAAAACTTCGCCAGTAGAAATATGGATCAAATTGTATCGTTCTTTTAACAAGACAGCCTGAGTTCCTTTTCCAGCTCCAGGAGCACCAAATAAAACTATATTTTTCATGATTATTATTAGTTTTAGTAAAGATATAAAAATATTAATTACAACAAAATTTGTATTTCTATTATTCGCTAAATTGATATATATCGGGTAAATTCCTTCCCAAACCATCATAATCTAAACCATATCCTACAATAAATTTATCTTCAATAGATTTACCTATGTAATCTATAGGTAATTCTTTTCGAAATACATCTGGTTTGAAAAATAAGGTAGCAATAATAAGCTTTTTAACCTTCTTTTTTCTAAAAATTTCATAGATATCTGTAAGGGTGTTTCCTGTATCAATAATGT
>JAUVCP010000073.1 GCA_030590765.1 Flavobacteriaceae bacterium
TCATTATAGTTTTTCACTTGCATACCACAATCATATCCTTTTGAAACTTCCTTTGCATCATCTTTAAATCGTTTAAGTGATGAGAGTACACCAGTAAATATAACCACATTATCTCTTAACAACCTGATTCTTGAGCTTCTAAATATCTTACCGTCAAGAACCATACAACCTGCAATCGTACCAACCTTAGATATTTTATAGGTTTCTCTAATTTCAGCTGTACCGGTAATTTCTTCCACAATATCAGGAGAAAGCATACCCTCCATTGCATCCTTCACATCATCAATTACCTTATAGATAATAGAATAGTTTCGGATATCAATTTCTTCCTTCTCAGCAATCTGACGAGCACTTCCTGTTGGTCGCACATTAAATCCAATAATAATTGCTTCAGAAGCAGATGCTAATAAAACATCTGACTCGGTAATTGCACCAACTCCTTTATGGATAATATTAACCTGAATTTCTTCAGTAGATAATTTTTGTAAGGAATCTGTCAATGCTTCTACAGATCCATCCACATCACCTTTAAGAATAATATTCAATTCTTTAAATCCTCCAAGAGCAATACGTCTTCCAATTTCATCTAAAGTAATATGACGCTGCGTACGAACAGATTGTTCACGACTTAATTGAGATCGCTTAGAAGCAATTTGTTTTGCTTCTCTTTCGTCAAGATAAACCTTGAACTTATCCCCTGCCTGAGGAGCTCCATCCAAACCAAGTAAGGATACCGGTGTTGAAGGTCCGGCTTCATTGATATTTTTACCTCTTTCATCCTGAAGAGCTTTAATCTTTCCAGAGTGTTTTCCGGCTAGTATAAAATCCCCAACTCTTAAGGTTCCTGCATCCACAAGAACAGTAGAAACATAACCCTTTCCTTTGTCAAGGAATGCTTCAACAACAGATCCTGTCGCTAATTTATCAGGGTTTGCTTTAAGTTCTAACAATTCTGCTTCAAGCAATATTTTCTCTAAAAGGTCGCCCACACCGGTTCCTTTAAGTGCAGAAACATCGTGTGATTGAATTTTACCACCCCAATCTTCTACAAGTAAATTCATTTGAGCAAGCTCTTCTTTTACTTTATCAGGTTTTGCATCTGGTTTATCAATTTTATTTATTGCAAATACAATTGGTACACCTGCTGCTTGTGCATGGCTGATTGCTTCTTTTGTTTGAGGCATTATGGAATCATCTGCCGATATCACAATAACTGCAATATCAGTTACCTGAGTACCACGGGCACGCATTGCTGTAAATGCTTCGTGACCTGGTGTATCTAAAAATGTAATTCTTTGTCCATCTTCCAGTTCAACTGCATAAGCTCCGATATGTTGGGTAATCCCACCTGATTCTCCAGCAATTACATTTGCTTTACGAATATAATCCAGCAAGGATGTTTTACCATGATCCACATGCCCCATAACGGTAACAATAGGATCTCTTGGTTTTAGATCTTCCGGTTTGTCAACTATTTCCTCTTCTGCTTCTTCGACCTCAGCACCAACAAACTCAACCTGATAACCAAATTCTTCAGCAACAATAGTAAGTGTTTCTGCATCAAGTCTTTGATTCATAGAGATCATTAACCCTAATGACATACAAGCTGAGATCACTTGGGTTACAGAGATATTCATCATAGTTGCTACCTCATTTGCTGTAACAAATTCAGTTACCTTAATTACTTTACTTTCAGCTTCTTGTTGTTCTATTTCCTTTTCTGTTTGCTGACGGTGCAAATCTCTTTTCTCTCTACGATATCTGGCTCCTTTACCTTTTTTAGATTTTCCTTGTAATTTTTCAAGGGTTTCTCTTACTTGTTTTTGAACTTCTTCAGCTGAAGGCTCTTCCTTTACAATTGGTCTTCTTTTTCCTGCACCTCCTTTGGCAAATCTACCTCTACTACCAGTACTTTGCCCTTGATTTTTCTTATAATCTACACGAGGTTTGTGAATTCTTTTTCTTTTTTTCTTTGCTGCATCTCCACTTCCGGTCTTTTCCTTTTCTTTTTTCTCAACAGGTTTTTTCTTTGGTCTGCTAAATTGAGTTAAATCAATAGTTTTACCTGTTATTTTAGGTCCGCTTAATTTTTCGTATTTTGTTTTTAAAGTTTCAGCTTCTTCAGGTAGATTTTCTTCCTCAACTTTTTTCTCAACAGGTTTTTCAGATTTTACTTTTTTTGCTTCTTCCTTTTCTGCAACTTTAGGCTGTTCTTTCTTCTTTAGCTTAATTTCAATCTTTCCAACTTTTTTCAGCCCCTGTAATTTTTTTTCTCCTTTAATTACTTCAACCTTCTCTTCTTTTACCTCTTCTTTGATTATTTCTTTTGGAGCAACTTCTTCTTTTACCTCTACTTGTTTTGCCTTTGGTTCAATATCAATTTTACCAACTGTTTTTGGTCCAGTAATCCTTTCAGATTCTGTTTTAAATATCTCATTTCTTTTGGCTTCTTCTCTTATCCTTTTTTCTTCTACCTCTCTTTCCTGAGCTAAACGAATTTCTTCTTTTTCTTTACGCTTTTCCTCACCAATTTCTTTAGAAGCAACTTTTTTACTTTTATCTGTTTGAAACTCATCTGAAAGAATAGTATAAACATCCAGAGAAACTTTTGTAGTAGGACGAGCATCAATATCTACCCCCTTGCTCGCAAGGAATTCCACAGCTCTATCCAGAGAAATATTCAGTTCTCTTAAAACCTTATTAAATCGTTGTGGTTTATATTCAGTCATAAAATTATTTAATGTGAAACCTCTAATTAATTGCTTGCTTTTAAATCATTATGATTCAAATTCTTCTCGTAAAATTCTTTGAACCTCCATAATTGTTTCTTCTTCCAAATCGGTTCTTTTAGTCAATTCAAATAGATCAAGATCTAAAACACTTTTTGCTGTGTCTAATCCAATATTCTTGAACTCTTTAATTACCCAATCTTCGATTTCATCTGAGAACTCGGTCAATTCAACATCATCTTCAACACCTTCTCTTTGCACATCTATCTCATACCCTGTTAACTGACTCGCAAGACGGATATTTACACCACCTTTACCAATCGCTTTTGAAACTTCTTCGGGCTTTAGAAAAACATCTACTCTTGGTCTTTGTCCGTCAACAGCTTCATGCATCTTGATAGATACTACTTTAGCCGGACTTAAAGCACGTTTAATAAATTGTTCATCAATTTTGGTATAATTGATTACATCAATATTTTCATTACCCAATTCACGTACAATTCCATGAATTCTCGATCCTTTCATACCAACACATGCTCCAACCGGGTCAATTCTATCATCATAGGAATCAACAGCGATCTTTGCTTTTTCTCCCGGAATTCTTGCAACACCTTCTATAGTGATCAATCCGTCAAAAACTTCAGGGATTTCCTGTTCAAACAATTTCACCAAAAATTCAGGAGATGTTCTTGATAAAATAATGGAAGGTTTATTTCCTCTTAGTTCAACACTTTTAATAATACCTCTTACAGATTCTCCTTTACGGAAAAAATCAGATCTTATTTGTTCACTTTTCGGTAGCACCAATTCATTTCCATTATCATCCAATAAAATTACTGCATTATGACGAACATGATGAACTTCAGCACTGTACAATTCGCCTTCCAACTCTTTATATTGTTTGAAGATATTCGTGTTATCGTGTTCATGGATCTTTGAGATCAAATTTTGACGTAAAGCTAAAATCGCTCTTCTGCCAAGATCTACTAATTTCACCTCTTCAGATGCTTCTTCACCAACCTCAAAATCCGGTTCAATTTTTATTGCATCCGATAACGAAATTTCTTCATTATCATCTTCAACCTCACCATCCTCTACAATTAATCTGTTTCTCCAGATCTCTAAATCTCCTTTATCAGGGTTGATAATGATATCAAAATTATCATCCGATCCGTATTTTCGTTTTAAAGCTGCTCTAAAAACTTCTTCAAGTATTGCCATAAGTGTAACTCTGTCAATACTTTTTTCATCCTTAAATTCTGAAAATGATTCAATTAATGCAATATTCTCCATTATATATTTTTTAAAAAATAAGCTTAACTTTTGCTTGTTTTATTTCATTTAGTGGTATTCGTTTTTCTTTTACCACAGTTACTTTTCCTTTTCCTATAGGTTTAGGTTCGCGAGCTTTCCATTGTAATAAAATTTTGTTCTCACTAACTTCAATCAATTTCCCTTCAAATTTTTCGTTTTCAGTTCTTACTGTCAAAGTCCTGTTCATATTCTTATTATACTGTCGGGGATCAACCAATGGATCTGTAACATTAGGAGTAGTTACTTCCAGTGAGAAGTCTTCTTCATCACGATCCAAATTATGTTCAACATGCCTGCTTATTCTTATACATTCGCTAAGCGGAACACCTGAATCTCCATCTACAACAACCAGTATACCATTGTTTTCCGAAAATTTCAAATCAATTAAAAACAAAGCGCTATTTTCTTCAATAGCTTCATTAACCAAGGTTACAACTTTGCTTTTCATTCGATTTTTTGTATAAAAAGAGGGGACTTTTTGTCCCCTCCAACTCAATTCCGTCGTAAATTTCGCTGCAAATATACTAATTCCTTTTATAATGACAAAAATCATCTTAAAATTAAGTAAAAATCCGTAACTTTATATAGTTCAATTATAAATATTTATGTTATGAAACGAATATTAGTTCCAGTAGACTTTTCGAAAGAGGCTGAATGCGCAGCAAGAGTTGCAGCAAGTATAGCCAAAAGAACAGGTAGTGACATTTTTTTATTGCATATGTTAGAACTTCCTGTGAACACAATTGACCCGGCTGAATTTACCAGTATCAGAAGTGAACCACAAATTATTTATTTTATGAAATCAGCCCATGAAAAATTTGATAAATTCAAAAAACTTCCTTTCTTCAAAGGGATAAAAGTTGTCGAATCTGTTCAGTTCCACCGAGCTTTCTCAGGAATTATAAACGAGAGCAAAAAGAATAAAATCGACTTAATCGTTATGGGTTCACAAGGGGTTTCCGGATTACAGGAAATGTTTATCGGTTCCAATACTGAAAAAGTTGTTCGAAATTCTGATATCCCGGTTCTTGTTATCAAAAAAGGAAAAGATATATTTGATGCTAAAAGTATTGTATTCGCATCTGATTTTAAAAAGGAGGGCAAAAAAGTATTTCCAAAAATAATAGAATTTGCCAAGTTATTTGATGCTACAATTCATTTTCTTTATATCAATACTATTCATAACTTTAATACAACCAAAGAAATAGAGAAAAAAATGGATAAATTCATAAAGGATTTTGATATTAAAAATTACACAAAAACCATCTATAATGATATTTCTGTTGAAAAAGGAATTTTAAGTTATTCCCGTAAAATTAATGCAGATCTGATTGCTTTAAACACGCATGGTAGAAGTGGTTTATCACAGCTATTTAACGGCAGTATTGGTCAGGAATTAACAAATCATGCACTTAGACCGGTAATTACTTTTAAAATGTAGATTTTTTCAAATACTCTTAAATGAAAAATATATTAGTTGCTATTGATTTTGGAGATAAGGAGGAGTTGCTGGTGGGAAAAGCAATTGAAATTGGTCAAAAATTTAATTCAAAAATTTGGGTTGTTCATGCATCTGCACCTGATCCCGATTTTGTAAGTTTTGAAGCCGGCCCACAAAGTGTAAGAGATGAACGCGCTAAAGTTTTACATAAAGAAAATAGAGCTGTTGCCACTTTAGCTGATATGGCAAAATCTAAAGGATTGGATGCCGTTGGTTTATTGATCAAGGGTGTAACTATTGAGGTTATTTTGGAAGAGTCAGAAAAGCTAAATGCTGATATTTTGATAATTGGGCATAAGAAACACGGCTTTATCGAAAAACTGATCAAGGGAAGTGTTTCGGGTGGGGTACTTCAACATTCCAAAATACCGGTATTGATCGTACCAATAGATAATTAGAGTCAGAAATTCATAAAGGTTTGTAATTCTGATGAACACAAAAAATCACTACGCAGCTAAGTACAATTTTGACTGGTAAAGAGAATCTTATAAATATTTCTCTATACCAGTCTTTTACTTTTACAGGTACCAGTGAATAACTTATTTTTCAACCCTTATAAATTGTAGATAATCATCATTTTTTGCGGCAAGAATAAATTCTTTTCCAGCAATCTGGATCATAGCAAGATCTTTGGTATCTCCTTCTATGTATAGACCACTTTTATAGGCCTCAACAGGTTTAAAACTACCTTTACCATCTCCTTCAAGATATAATCCAATACCTGCATCATTTCTTGGTGTTTCGACTTCAGAGCCATAAAGGTTTCCTGCAACAACAATATCAAGATTAGAATCTTTATTAAAATCTTGAATGATGATCTGGTTTATATTGGACACCTGAGCAAGGTTAGGTAAATTATGTTGAACAAACTCACCATCTCTATTTTCTAGGTAAATACTTGCGAATGATTTTATTTTGTAATGCAAAGATTTTTCAAGATCTTTTTTAGTATAAACATCTTCTAATGTAGCAGTAGAAAAATCATCGTAATTTTTAAATTTCTTTTTTATGGCAGGAATCTGATCAGATGAACATTGTCTTCCACGAACGGGATATTCTATTCCTTCATCCACATAACTCAATACAATATCATTAGATTTATTCTTGTCAAAATCATTCATATAAATATCAAATGTTTCTTTCTCATTTGCTTTGTATTTGTAGTTGAGTCCTAAATTACCTATAATAAAGTCCATATCACCATCTTTATCAAAATCAGCCTGCTGTATACTAAACCACCAACCATTTGTGTCTTGAAGATCTATTTTTTTAGTAATATTTTCAAATGAACCTTCATGATTTCTAAACACCGTAATTGGCATCCATTCTCCAACCAGCATCAAATCTGTCCAGCCATCGTTATCTATATCAGTCCATACTGCATCTGTAACGAGCCCAAGATTTTTAAAATCAGGTGCTTTTGTCTTGGTTATATCTTTAAATTTTGGTTTGCCTTTTGTGCTTATATTTTCAAGCAAATAGCTGTCTGCTTGAAGAGGGTAGTTTTTAGGCAGCAATCTTCCTCCAACAAAAAGGTCAAGATCACCATCTTTATCATAATCAAAACTCTTAACCCGGTTGCCACTTGTTAGCATAATAGGTAAAGCATTATTTGATTTGATGAAATTTCCTTTTCCATCATTTATATACAATCTGTCCTGCAATATTTCAGAATCGAAATCAAATTCATTACCACCACTTACTATATAAATATCATTATCACCATCAGCATCAGCATCAAAGATCAAGCTTCCAATATCTTCAAATAACCGGTCATCTTGTACTGTTTTGAATTCTTTTTTATCAAAACCATTTGGTATTTGAAAATAAATACCTGTTTCATAATTTGTTGCACTACCTATAACAAAATCATCCAAACCGTCACCATTGAGATCTCCAACTGAGATTCCAGGTCCAAATGATGAAGTTTTGTGAGGCAAAAGAATTTCATCTTTAAAATCATCATAAAAATTTTCGTTGTGTTTATGGTGAATATTGAAAAGAGAATCGACAACATTAGCAAACAGCATTTCATTCTTTTTGATCGTATTTACTTTAGGTTTCTCTGTAGCATCTTTATAATTTATTCTTAAGAACTGATTCCCGTTTACATTTGTAAGAATCTGTTGTTTATTATCCGGCCAGACAACCTTAACAGAATCAACTAATTTTGAATTTCCTATTCCAAAATGAATTCGGGGCGCAACCGATGACTGAAAACCTCTCGTTAGAACTAATTCCTGATATTGCTTTAAATTATTTGAACTTATGGTAACCTTCACACCAATCCCAAAAGGATTGGTTTTGGATCCCTTGAAATTCATTGAAAGGAAATTATTCTTATCTGAGCTGTGATTTTCGAAAACAGAAGCTTTATCGTCAATATTACTAATGATGATCTCAAGGTCACCATCATTATCAAGATCTGCATAAGTACTCCCGTTGGAGAAACCTTTAAACTCAATTCCCCATTCTTTATTCACTTTTTTAAAAGTTAGATCTCTATTATTTTTATATACAAAATTATCGATCTTTTCAGAAGGAATTGCCAGACTCATTGCAAGAAAATCCTTTTGGCTATATTTTTTCATTGCAATCTTATTGAAATAATCTTTATTGTTGATTTCTCTTCGTGTTCCGTTGGCAATAAAAATATCTTTCCAGCCATCATTATCAAGATCTACAAATAATGGACCCCAACTCCAGTCAGTTGTGGCAATTCCACCTAATCGTGAAACATTGCTAAATACTGGGACGGAACCTTTTAAGTTACCATTATTTAATTGTAGCATATTTTGCATATACTGATAACCAAATCCGGAATTAACGGTACTCCAAAATTTATCAGGATTCATACCTGCCATATTGGCTTTTGATCTTCTGTTATCACCAGGAGTCATATCCATTTGAAAAATATCGAGCAACAGGTCATTATTATAATCGGCAATATCAACCCCCA
>JAUVCP010000335.1 GCA_030590765.1 Flavobacteriaceae bacterium
CAACACTTTGTGACTCTTTTTTTGAATCGATGTTACGAGAGGTAACTAAAATACTAAGGAATATTATTAGAAAGGAGTTAAATTTAAAATTCATTGTTCTATTTTTTTAAATTATGGATAACTTATTACGGAGTAATTAAAAATGAAAAAAAGCATCTTCAAAGTGTTCAATTTTGGTATCTTTTTGGTTTTTAATGATACCAATTACATCAAAACGAACATCTACATCCAGATTTTTGGAAACAACATATTCATCCATTGCTCCAATAAGTAAGTTCTTTTGTTTGGGTTTTAAGAATTCCTGAGGGTCACCAAAATCATCTGAAGAACGGGTTTTAACCTCCACAGCAATTAATATATTGTCTTTCTGTGCAACGATATCAATTTCAGCTTTTTTAAACCGCCAGTTTCGTTCTTTGATCTCATATCCTTTTTCAATCAAATAATCTACGGCAAATTGTTCTCCGGCTGTACCTAATTCATTGTGCTGTGCCATAACATTGAATATATCAATTTATTCCTGAAATGATGTTTTTACTGAAATATAATTCTTGCTTTTTTCTTTGTAATTTTTAAAGTAACATAATCTCCCATAATAATGGTTCTGTTATCATCAACATGCCCTGCCGGGAAATTAAAAATTACCGGGAAATCTGTTCCTTCAACTGCCTCTAAAACAATTTCTTCCAAAGTTTTTCCAAAACTATTGCCTTCGTTTTTCTTTAATCTAAAATCACCAACGATCAAACCTTTACAATTTTTAAAATAGCCAGCTCTTTTTAAGCTGATTATCATTCTGTCAATATGGTAAAGAGCCTCTCCAACATCTTCAATAAATAAGACTTTACCTCGCATATCCAGATCCGTATTGGATGCCAGCATGCTATAAACGATGGAAAGATTTCCTCCCACTACCTGTCCTTTGCTTTCACCTAACCTGTTAAAATCGGAAGAATTTAATTTATAGCTTAGCTTTTTACCAAATAAAGCTTTGTGTAAAGAGATGATCGATTCCTTTTGAACAGGATCTTCCAAATCTAACGTCAATGGCATTTGTCCGTGAATAGATTGAAATCCTAGATCATGAATTTTGTTGTGTAAAACAGTGATATCTGAATAGCCAATAATCCATTTGGGATTCTCCATAAATTTAGTAAAATTGAGATTATCAATAATTCTTACAGCTCCATAACCTCCTCTTGCAGCCCAAATTGCTTTTATACTTGGGTCATCCAAAGCTTTTTGCAGATCTTCAGTTCTTTGAGCATCATTTCCTGCAAAAGTATGATCCTGTGAAAGCATATGATTTCCAAAAAAAACAACCAATCCCCAGTGATTCGCAAGTTTTATACCCGCTTCAATAGAGGTTTTGTCTTTGATCCTTCCGGCAGGAGATAAGATCATAATGGTATCCCCTTTCTTTAAGTTTAAGGGTTTAACCAGATCACGTGTAATAGAAACTTCGGTGTCATTTTGGGCTCCAATTGTATTTGAAATAAAGAATAGGATAAAAATTAGTATGAATTTGAAAAAGGTAGTTTTTGACATGGATTATTATTTAGGTTAATGGTCTGATTAACTAAATCTCATACAATGATACAAAAAAGATGACTGCGACGGATTTTTACAAATAAAAAATGTAATGTTTTCCCTTTTTAGTACTTTTGCAATCTCAATTTACAACCATGCAAGATCCTAAAAGATTCACGATTACAGCAGCATTACCTTATACAAACGGCCCCGTTCATGTTGGCCATTTGGCAGGGGTTTATGTACCTGCAGACATATACGCCCGATATTTGCGATTAAACAACAAAGATGTTGCTTTTGTCTGTGGCTCTGATGAACACGGTGTTCCAATCACTTTAAAGGCAAAAAAAGAAGGAATTACTCCACAACAAGTGGTGGATAAATACCATGCAATTATCAAACAATCTTTTAAAGATTTCGGAATAACTTTTGATAATTATTCTCGAACTACAGCTAAAATTCATCATGATACTGCCTCAGATTTCTTTAAAGAATTATATGATAATGGTAAGTTTATTGAAGAAACATCTGCTCAACTATATGATGCGGATGCGAAACAATTTTTAGCCGATCGGTTTGTGATTGGTACTTGTCCGAAATGTGGTAATGATGAAAGTTATGGCGACCAATGTGAGAAATGTGGAACAAGTCATAATGCAACCGATTTGATCAATCCGAAATCGGCTATTACCGGAAATGTTCCTTCGTTAAAAGAAACGAAACACTGGTATTTACCATTGAATGAATATCAGGAATGGTTAAAAGAATGGATTTTGGTTGGACATAAAAAAGATTGGAAAGCTAATGTTTTGGGGCAGGTAAAATCATGGGTAGATGATGGTTTAAAACCTCGGGCTGTAACCCGTGATCTTGATTGGGGGATTCCGGTTCCTGTAGATGGGGCAGAGGGAAAAGTTTTATATGTTTGGTTTGATGCGCCTATCGGATATATTTCATCTACCAAAGAATGGGCAGAAAAAGAAGGAAAAGATTGGGAACCTTATTGGAAAGATAAGGATACCAAAATGGTTCATTTTATTGGTAAAGACAATATTGTTTTTCATTGCATCATTTTTCCTGCTATGCTAAAAGCGGAAGGAAGTTATATTTTACCTGAAAATGTCCCGGCAAATGAATTTTTAAATTTGGAAGGAGATAAAATTTCAACTTCCAAGAACTGGGCAGTTTGGTTACATGAATATTTAGAAGATTTTAAGGATAAACAGGATGTATTGCGTTATGTATTAACTGCAAATGCACCCGAAACAAAGGATAATGATTTTACCTGGAAAGATTTTCAGGCAAGGAATAACAATGAACTTGTTGCCATTTTTGGAAACTTTATAAACCGTGTAGTGGTTTTGACTAACAAATATTACGATGGCCAGGTACCATCAGTTGGTAAACTAACAGAAGTTGATACGCAAACCCTAAATAAGTTAAGTGAATATCCAGCAATTATTTCAAGTTCTATTGAACGTTACCGTTTTAGAGAGGCTTTATCTGAATTGATGAATTTAGCCCGTTTGGGGAATAAATACCTTGCAGATGAAGAGCCATGGAAGCAAATAAAAACCAATCCGGAAAGAGTAAAGACCATCATGAATGTTGCTTTACAAATTTCAGCTGGATTGTCTGTTTTATGTGAACCATTTTTACCATTTACTTCAACGAAACTTAAAGGTATCCTACGTTTTAACGAGGAGAGAGGAACGAACGACGTGGTTATCTCTACTTCAGAAGAGATTGCCGCAACTCAAAAAAATGAGTTTCGCAAAGACGTTACTGAATGGAGTATTGTTACTTCCAAC
>JAUVCP010000166.1 GCA_030590765.1 Flavobacteriaceae bacterium
TGATTTCATAATTTTTGTACATGTTTTTGTTCAGAAATAATTTTCTTCAATTAAACAGTCAGCAAATATAATATTTAATATTTTTACCATTATTTTAAATTCATTCTTTTTGCAACAAATTATAGTTTCTGTAACAAATGATCTGGTAACTGACCAACGAATAAAAAATATATGTGAAACATTACAAACGATAGGATATGAAATTACTCTTATTGGAAGAAAACTTCCGGAGAGCTTACCTTTAAACAGAAATTACAAGACCATAAGAATGAAACTTCTGTTTAATAAGAGGTTCTTTTTTTACGCAGAATATAATATTCGACTATTTTTTAAATTACTCTTTTTAAAAAAAGATATATTGCTTGCCAACGACTTAGATACCTTATTGCCCAATTATTTGATTAGTAAATTGTTTTCAAAAAAACTTATTTATGACAGTCATGAATTATTTACAGAAGTTCCTGAGTTAGTTTCAAGACCAAAAATTAGGAGTGTATGGTTGGTCATTGAAAATTATATTTTTCCGAAACTTAATAATGTTTATACGGTCAATAACAGCATTGCTTCATTTTATCAAAAAAGATATCAGATCCCTGTCAAAATAATTAGAAATATTGCCCCTAAATTAAGAAACATTAATATTGATTCTGCATTGGCAAAAAGAATTAAAGGAGGAAAGAAAATGCTTATTCTTCAGGGGTCTGGGATCAATATGGATCGAGGAGCTGAAGAAGCTATTCAAATGATGCGATACCTTAAAAATACTGTTTTATATATCATTGGTGGTGGTGATATTTTTCATCTGTTAAAACCACTTGTCAGGAAATGGAAACTTAATAAAAAAGTTATTATTCTAAATAAAATGCCTTACGATGAATTGATGGAGTTCACCAAAATTGCTGATTTAGGGCTTTCTTTAGATAAGGGAAGTAATTTGAATTACGAATTTAGCTTGCCAAACAAGGTATTTGATTATATACAGGCTCAAATTCCTCTTTTTGTGAGTGATAGAGTTGAAGTTGCGAAGATAGTTTCTGAAAACAATATTGGGTTTATAACACAAAGTCATGACCCAAAGGTCTTGGCAAAACAGGTTGAAACTATTTTTCAAAATAAGGATAGTATATATGCGTGGAAACAAAACCTAAAAAAAGCATCTGAAAAGTATAATTGGGAAAAAGAAAGTGAAAAAATAAAAGAGATTTACACTCATTTAAAATAATTTTTCTATGTTTTTAAGGCTGTATTTTAACCAACTTAAAATTGTAAAAAGGGGTTTATAATAAATCTTGCTTTCTGCAGCCTTTAAATTTATCTCTTGTTTATATAAATCCCAATCGTATTTTTTACTAACTCCCTTTGTTCCACATAAAGATACAATCCTATCAACAATGATTACATTGACTCCCTTATTATAAAGTTTTAAATTCAAAGCATAGTCAGAAAGCCGATCATATTGTAAGGAGAAATAATTATTTTTAATAAGTTCTTTTTTATATAAAATTCCTTGATGATGCAGGGTGTTTCTTATCCATAGTTTATTTGACCACAAGGGTTTTACAATTCCTTTATTTCTTTTTATCCAAAAAGCATCTTTATTGTTAAAATCGTATTGAATATTTCCTAATATCATATCAGTTTCAGGGGAATATTTTTCGGTAAAAATGTCTTGCAAAACACTATTATCATATAATTGATCATCTGTTCCAAGAAATAAAATCCATTTTCCTTTTGCTTTGAATATTCCTTTATTCATCGCATCATAAATTCCATAATCTTTATTCGACTCCCAATAAAAAGGTGCTTTTAATTTTTTTAGATAATCGATAGTTCCATCAGTTGATAAGGCATCTATTATGATTACTTCGTAATTTTTATAAATTTGATTTTGGATCGATATAATAATCTTTTTAAGATTTATTAAATCATTTAACGATGGTATAATTATAGATATGACAGGATTCAATAATATTAGCTTTAAATTTAATAGAACTTATATCACTTCAAAAACTTTATTTCCTTCACATTTAATTGTTTTATGAGGAAATTTTAAAATAAGGGCATAATCATGGGTTGCCATCAAAATAGTGATACCTGTTTTATTGATATCTTCTAAAACATTCATGATCTCAATAGATGTTTTTGGGTCTAAATTACCAGTTGGTTCATCGGCTAATATCATTTCGGGATTATTCAACAAGGCTCTTGCAATTGCCACTCTTTGCTGCTCACCACCCGATAGTTGATAGGGCATTTTAAACCCTTTACTTTTCATTGCAACTTTATCAAGAACATCGTTGATCTTGGCATCCATTATATTTTTTCCCTTCCATCCGGTAGCTTTTAAAACAAAATATAAATTCTCATGAACCGATCGATCATTCAAAAGTTTAAAGTCCTGAAAAACAATTCCTAATTTTCTTCTTAAAAAAGGAATTTCCTTTTCTTTTAGTTTATTCAAATCGAAACCAACAGCACTTCCTGATCCTTCCTGCAAAGGTAAATCTCCATAAAGAGTTTTCATTAAACTACTTTTTCCACTGCCTGTTTTGCCAATAATATAATTAAAATCACCTTTTTCAATATCCAAATTTACATTTGATAAAATTAAACTTTCTCTTTGAAAAATGGAAGCATCTTTTAATTGAAGCATGGAATAATAGTTTTGAAAATTAAATTGCAGATTACAAACTTACAGTATAATTATGATATTAAAAAGGTAATAACAGTAATACTATTCTGACTAATCTTATTCAAAATCTCTTTCAGTTACTTGTAAATTTTACAATATATTTAACTATCTGTTACTATATAATTTTTATTTTTGGATGTTTTATCAATCACATGCGCAATCTAAATATATTTATTGGTTTTATTTTTTTCCTTCTTCTTTTTTCATGCAAGGAAGAAATACCTGATTCTGGATTGAAATCTGGTTTGTGGAGAGGCGAAATTCTGGCTCAGAATAACAGAATTCCTTTTAATTTTGAGGTACAGAAAAAAGATGGTGTATTTACCATTTATTTGATCAATGGAAAAGAAAAATTTTTGATCAACGGAGTAAATGTATTTGGAGATTCTCTTTTTTTCGATATGCATATATTTGATATTTCCATAAAAGCAAAACTAAAAGATAGCCTGATAACTGGTACATATACAAAGAATTATGCAAAAAATTACGTTTTACCTTTTAAAGCTGTATTCAACAAAAAGGGACGATTTGACAACATAAACAGTAATCATAAATTTGATGGAACCTGGGAAACTACATTTAAAAACAGTGATGGCAAAGAAACATCTGCAATTGGTATTTTTGAGGCTAAAAATAATATCTTGAACGGAACATTTCTATTAAAAACAGGTGATTATCGGTTTTTAGATGGATATACTAAAAAAGACACCATGTTTTTATATTCATTTGATGGAAATCATATTTATAAATTCAAGGCTGTAAAAGTGAATGATTCTATTATAAATGGTGAATTTTGGTCTGGTAAAACAGGATATAAAACATTTATTTCAAAAAGGAATGGTTCTATAAAATTGCCAGATGCAAATGAATTGACCTATTTAAAAGAAGGTAATAAAAAAATAGAATTTTCTTTTCCTGACCTTAATAGAAATCTGGTTACGTTAAACGATGAGAAATACAAGAACAAAGTTGTGATTCTTCAAATTTTAGGAACATGGTGCCCAAACTGTATGGATGAGACAGTGTTCTTAGCAGATTGGTATACGAAAAATAGTGATAAAGGAGTTGAAATAATTGGATTGGCTTATGAGAATAAGAATGATTTTGACTATGCTAAGAAAAGAGTTGAAATAATGAAAGATAAACTGAATGCAAATTATGATTTTGTAATTGCAGGGACATCATCTGTAAAATCAGCATCAGCATCATTACCAATGCTAAATAAAGTAGTATCATTTCCGACAACTATAATTATTGATAAAAAAGGAAAGGTAAGAAGAATCCATACAGGTTTTTCAGGGCCAGCAACAGGTATTTATTATGAAGAATTTGTTGATGATTTTAATCAGTTTGTCAATAAATTGATAGAAGAGTAAAAATTATTGAATTAATCACCAAGCAAACTAAGGTTATTGCTATTTTTGTAATTTAAAATATATCTGATTAATGATGATTCGTAAGTTTTTAATAATATTATTTATATTCACATTCTACGTTGGTTTTGCTCAGCAGTCAAAAATTTACACCAATGACCTGGTGGTTTATAACCATGCTTCCGAATTATATTTGAATAAAGACTATAGTGCAGCACAAATACTTTTTAAAAGAATTAAAAACAGTTTTAATGATGATTCTGAGCTAAAGGCACGTTGTTATTATTATGAGGCATTTTGTGCCATTAGGCTTGGTCAAAAGGATGGAGATGAATTAATGAAATCTTTTTTTGAAAGATATCCAACAAGTACTAAAAGAAATAATGCATATTTAGAAGTTAGCGATTATTATTTTAAAAACGGAAAATATGCATATGCTCTAAAATGGTATGCAAAGGTTGATAATTCGAACCTGTCTTCATACAACAAAGAGGAATTTATTTTTAACAAAGCTTATAGTTTTTATGCAGTTGGAAGTTATACCAATGCTAAAAAGTATTTTTCAGAGTTGCTAGACTCACCAAAATACGGTTCTCAAGCAAAATATTATTATGGTTTTATGGCCTATAAAGATGATGATTTTGCTGAGGCAGATAAATATTTAAGTGAGGCTGCTTCAAAAAATAGTTCCGATAAGGATATTGACTATTTTTTGGTGAATATAAAATTTAAAACAGGAAAATTTCAGGAGGCTATTGATGCCGGATTACCATTGTTGAAAAAGTCAAATGGTATACAAAAATCAGAACTTTCAAAAATAATTGGTGAAAGTTATTTTAACCTAAAGGAATATGAAAAGGCCGTTCCATATTTAATGGCATATAAAGGGAAAAAGGGAAAATGGAATAATACAGATTATTATCAACTGGGTTATACTTATTTTCTTCACGAAGACTACAACAATGCAATGCAGTGGTTTACTAAGATCATTGATGGAAAAAATGCAGTATCACAAAATGCATATTATCACCTTGCAGATTGTTATTTAAAGGATAATAGAAAACAGGAGGCATTGAATGCTTTTCGAAATACCAAACAAATGGATTTTGATGCTGAGATCAAAAAAGATGCCTGGTTGAATTATGCTAAATTGAGCTATGAAATTGGAAATCCATACAAAAAAGCAACAGATGTAATTCAGGAATATATTAGTACTTACCCAGATGAAATTGATAAAAAAATTATTAATGAATTGCTGATAAGTGCTTTTATTACATCAAATGACTTTGGTGGAGCAGTAAATTATCTTGAAAACAATAAAGAGTTTAAAGATTTAGAAACTTATCAAAAAGTTACATACTTATATGGTATTCAGTTGTTTAATAATGAAAGGTATGAAAAGGCTATTCATAATTTTAATTTATCATTAGAATCAACTCCTCTTTCAAGCTACAAATCAAAAGCTTTATTTTGGAAAGCAGAATCAAATTACAGATTAGATAATTATGATAATGCTTTGTCCGATTTCGAAAGTTTTATGATTTCTACAGAAACAGATAAGGTTGGAGAAAATGAATGGATCCATTATAATCTTGCCTATACCTATTTTAAGTTAAAAGAGTATAACAAGTCAGGTGGTCATTTTGATGCATATATCAATTC
>JAUVCP010000283.1 GCA_030590765.1 Flavobacteriaceae bacterium
AATTTTGTTTTGTCAGAATAATATATAGGTTTTGGTTTTTCCTTTATGTCATTTGTAATATCAGTGATTCCAAAAAAATCATCAGGCAGACTGTCGTATATATAATTATTTTGAGTAAGTATGACCTGATTGTCAGATGAAAAATAAAAGTTGATATTTGTGTCTTTGAAAATGTTATTTAAAACTGATTGTAAACTAATTTGATTGTAATTTCCTGAAACAAGTGTTTGATCAAGCCAATCATTAATAAAGAAAAAATGATAACTAGTTTGGTTCTCAATTTGGTTAATTACCTCTGATAATGTTTTATTCTCAAATTGAATTGATATTTTTTCAATACCTTTTTGACTGTAAATTAAGTTGATACTAAATAATGCTAAAGCAAATACAAAATTTCTCATTAGTTTAAAGAAGTGTTATAAGCAATTGAATTACTTAGTTTTAAGCTGAGTTGTTTTAAAAATATATCATAATCTGATTGAATCAAAAGTTTATTTTTATTATACGATGTTTGAATCTCTTTTTTTTGGTTTGGAAAGATTTTAATCCAGTCTTTTTTTGACTTTATCAAATAATAGTTTTTACGCAAGTAGCAATAGTATTGGTTGTCTTCTTTAAACGTGTAATATATATATTTTTTTGTAATATTTTTTTTGGCTTTTTTTTTGTTTTTCTTGTATAAGGAGAAGTCAGTACTGTTGAATAAAGTTTCAAAAATACCACTTATCATTTCATTAGAATTTATAATGGAACTGTTAGATAGTTTTATAAATTCACTTCCGTTTATAGTAAAGCTATTGATTTTACTATTTAGTAATTTAAGTATATTGTTCCCCGACTTTGTGATTAGATTGACAATTATCTGATCTTCAAAAAGGTCATATTTCATTTGAATATCATAGTAGGGTTGTCTATCATAAATAATATCTCCATTTAAAAACTCCAAAGTTTTGTAAAATTTATGATTATCATTTTCCATTCTGAATTCTTCTTCATATCTCAACCCGTTGAATAGGCCTGTATTTTCTATTCCGACCTGTTTGTCAAACCACAAATAATTATTTTTCAATCTGGTTGTATTTTGGCTGTTTGTAATGCTTATGGAAAATGAAAACAGAAAAGAAAGGATAAAATATTTAATGTACATTATGATTTTTTAGAGTATGTAAAAAGAACTCAAATTTATAAAAAATAATTGTTTTAGAAGAGTTTTTTAGAAATAAGATTTAAATGCTAAAACAAAAAAAATCCAGCATTTTTTGACGCTGGATTTGTTAAGTTAAATTCTGAAATCGGACTATTCATCAAACAATACCCATAATCCTTTTTCAATTAAAGGAATAGCTTGTTTGTACTTTACTGTTTTGCTTTCACCAGTATTGATGTTCTTGATCGTAACACGCTCATTTCTACCAATTTTTCTTTCCGTTCTTACGATAGTTTCTGTAACTTGTTGTTCCTGTGTTTGATTGGGCTGAGCATCCTGATTTGGATTACTAAACTCTGCTTTACTCAATTGAACTTTTTCTCTTTTTTGTTCTCTTGCCTGTGAAACCTGTTGCGGATTTTGACTAGGTAATTCTCCTTTAAATAAGAAGGATAAAACTTCTTTATTTACTTTGTCAAGCATTAATTTGAACATTTCAAAAGCCTCAAATTTATAGATCAATAAAGGATCTTTCTGTTCATAGGTTGCATTTTGAACCGATTGTTTTAAGTCATCCATTTTACGTAAATGATCTTTCCAAGTATCATCAATAATGGCTAGAGTGATATTTTTTTCAAAATCTTCAACCAGTTGTTTACCCTGACTTTCGTAGGCATCTTTTAAATTAGTAATTACCTGAAGTGTTTTTATTCCATCTGTAAAAGGAACTACAATTCTTTCATAACGATCACCCTGTTTTTCGTAAACATCTTTGATCACAGGAAAAGCAGCAACCGCATTATTCTCTATTCTTTTTTGATAGTGTTTATAAACGGTTTCAAACAATTCATCAACCAAAACTCTTTCATCTTTTTCTGCAAATTCTTCTCCAGTAAAAGGAGAAGTTGTGGATGAAAAACGAATCAATTCAAATTCAAAATTAGAATAATCACTGTTGATCTTGTTCTCAGTAACAATTGCATCGCAGGTATCATAAATCATATTTACAATATCTACTTGCAAACGTTCACCGTATAAAGCGTGTTTACGACGTTTGTATACAACCTCTCTTTGAGCATTCATAATATCATCATAATCCAACAATCGTTTACGAATACCAAAGTTATTTTCTTCTACTTTTTTCTGTGCTCTTTCAATAGATTTAGATATCATAGAATGCTGAATAACTTCACCTTCTTTTAAACCCATTTTATCCATCATTTTTGCAATTCTTTCCGATCCAAACAATCGCATCAAATTGTCTTCTAAAGAAACATAGAATTGAGAAGAACCTGGATCTCCTTGTCTACCGGCTCTACCTCGCAACTGACGGTCAACACGACGAGAGTCATGACGTTCTGTACCAATAATTGCTAAACCTCCTGCTTCTTTAACTTCTTTCGATAATTTAATATCTGTACCACGACCAGCCATATTTGTTGCGATAGTTACAACTCCAGGATCACCGGCAGAAGCAACAATATCAGCTTCCTTTTTATGTAATTTGGCATTCAATACGTTATGCTCAATTTTTCGAATATGGAGCATTTTTGAAAGTAATTCAGAAATTTCAACAGAGGTTGTACCTACTAAAACAGGTCTTTTTTGGTTTACCAGATTTCCAATTTCATCAATTACAGCATTGTATTTTTCACGTTTTGTTTTATAGATAAGATCTTCATCATCTTTACGAATTAATGGCACGTTGGTAGGGATTTCAACAACATCTAATTTGTAGATTTGCCAGAATTCACCTGCCTCTGTAATTGCTGTACCGGTCATACCGGATAGTTTACGATACATTCTGAAATAATTCTGTAAAGTAATGGTTGCAAAAGTTTGAGTAGCATCTTCAATTTTAACATTCTCTTTTGCTTCAATTGCCTGATGTAATCCATCAGAATATCTACGGCCATCCATCACACGACCAGTTTGCTCATCTACAATCTTAACCTGATCTTCAATGATCACATATTCAACATCTTTTTCAAAAAGTGTATATGCTTTTAACAA
Source organism: Flavobacteriaceae bacterium (assembly GCA_030590765.1). Taxonomy (GTDB): domain Bacteria; phylum Bacteroidota; class Bacteroidia; order Flavobacteriales; family Flavobacteriaceae; genus Lutimonas. Next base: position 3,161 of record JAUVCP010000283.1, read on the forward strand.
CTGATTCATTGTATGAATTCGCTCACTTTTTATACTAAATTCACGATACAGATCTTCTTTTTCTTTGGTTTTTTCTTTTGGAGAAATATCTTTGCTATCAATTTTACCAACTTCAATTCCCATATCGGGTAAAACAAAGAAGTGATCCTCTGATTTATTACCGGCCAAATGTGCAATACCTTTATCGGTTAGATCAATGGAATTGTTTTTTTCGTCAATTACAAAATACAACTCTTCGTCAATCTTTGGCATTTCACGATTGTTATCCTGCATATAGAAATTCTCAGTTTTTTGAAGTAACTGTCTAATTCCTTCCTGACTTAAAAATTTGATAAGCGCCTTATTTTTTGGTAATCCTCTAAATACTCTATAAAGTAAAAAACCACCTTCTTTTGTGTCTCCTGCAGCAATTAATTTTTTTGCTTCGGCAAGAATTCCAACCAGATATCTACTTTGTAATTTAACTATTTCGTCTACTTTTGGACGTAATTCATTAAACTCATGGCGATCTCCTTGTGGAATTGCACCTGAGATAATCAATGGTGTACGAGCATCATCAACTAATACCGAATCCACCTCATCCACAATAGTGAAATTATGAGGACGTTGAACCAGATCATTTGGCGAATGAGCCATATTATCACGCAAGTAATCAAATCCAAATTCATTATTTGTACCGTAAGTAATATCAGCTAAATAAGCTTTTCTTCTCTCTTCTGAGTTTGGTTGATGTGTATCAATACAATCAATAGACAAACCATGGAATTCAAAGATTGGCCCCATCCAAGCGGCATCACGTTTTGCCAGATAATCATTTACT
>JAUVCP010000076.1 GCA_030590765.1 Flavobacteriaceae bacterium
AGGGTTGTATTTTTAATGGATAAGATAATGCGACGTTTTGGTATGAGTGGTAAAAGTGTTGTTCCTTTAATATCTGGTACAGCTTGTGCAATTCCTGCAATTATGGCTGCAAGAAATATTAGTGGTTGGAAAGAGCGTTTGATCACTATTTTAGTAGTTCCATTTACAACCTGTTCGGCAAGATTACCTGTTTACGCTATTATAATTGCTCTGATCATTCCGGAACAGCGAGTTTTAGGAATATTTGGATTACAGGGCCTCACCTTATTGGCGCTTTATTTTTTAGGTTTTATTTCCGCTATTTTATCTGGATATTTACTGCAACACATTTTGAAAGTGAAAGGAAATAGTTTGTTTGTTATTGAAATGCCAGATTATAAATTACCATCTGTTAAGAATATATTTTATACCGTTGTGGAAAAAACAAAAGCCTTTGTTTTAGGTGCTGGAAAAATAATTTTAGCCATTTCTATTATATTATGGTTTTTAGCATCAAACGGTCCTCAGAAATTTGATGATGCCGATTTGAATTTTAAAAGCAGAACAGAAAAAGTTAATTTAAATCCGGAAGAATATAATCAACAACTAGCATCTTATAAATTAGAGCAATCCTATATTGGTATTATGGGAAAAACTATTGAGCCAGTGATAAAACCTTTGGGGTATGACTGGAAAATTGGTATTGCTTTGATTTCTTCTTTTGCAGCTCGGGAGGTTTTTGTAGCCACATTGGCTACAATTTACAGTGTTGGTAATGATGATGAAAATAATACGACTATTAAACAACGTATGGCGGCTGAAATAAATCCAGAAACAGGTGAACCTTTGTTTAATTTTCCCGTTGGTATGTCATTATTGGTATTTTATGCTTTTGCTATGCAATGTGTAGGAACACTCGCTATCGTAAAAAGAGAAACCAATAGTTGGAAATGGCCATTGTTACAATTATTTGGAATGGGAGCTTTGGCTTATGTTTCAGCCTTTTTAACGTATACAGTTTTGTCTTAAAATGATACAGGAAATCTTAGTATATATTGTTCTTGCACTTGCCATTTTATTTTTGGCACAGAAGTTTTTCTTTAAATCAAAAAAGAAAAACGGAAGTTGTGATATAGATTGCAACTGTTAGATCTTATACCAATTTAACATCACAATGTCACATTGAGATTGTTTAATTTTCACAATATTTTTGTTAAAATAGTTGACTATAACAAAGGCTATACTAAAATATTTTGCCTCAATCTTGCAAAAATTAATTCAATTCAATTAACGACATTATAAAATTAAATTGGTATTACTTGTTTTTTGTATCAATAATGATCGTTACCGGACCATCATTTCTCAAATCAATTTTCATATCAGCGCCAAATATTCCGGTGCCAACCTTTTTACCAATATCATTTTCAAGTTGTTGCACAAATTGCTCGTAAAGAGGAACGGAAACATCTGGTTTTGCAGCTTGGATATATGAAGGGCGGTTTCCTTTTTTGGTGTTGGCCATTAGAGTAAACTGACTTACAACAATGGCATTTCCATTGGTATCTTTGATAGAGTGATTCATTATTTCTTTTTCATCTTCAAAAATACGTAAATTAGAAATTTTATTAGAGAGCCATTTGATATCTTCAATAGTATCCTCAATTCCTATACCTAGTAATATAAGAAGTCCGTTTTTTATGCTACTAATTATTTTTTGATCTACTTCAACAGATGCATATGTAACTCTTTGAATAACTGCTTTCATAATTTATATATCTTTGATACGGTAATGCACTTCCTCTCCATTAAGAATTTGTAAATAGCTTCTATACCTTGACGGAGCAATTTTTCCGTTTTCAACAGCTTCTTTAATTGCGCATTTTGGCTCGTTTACATGCAGACAATTGTTAAATTTACAAAGATGTTTTAACTGGAAAAATTCACGAAAAAAATCTCCAATTTCATTTTCTTTAAAGTCAACAACTCCAAACCCTTTGATGCCTGGTGTATCAATAATATAAATTTCAGGTTCTGTTGGTATTACAAACATTTCGGCAAAAGTGGTGGTATGTTGTCCTTGTTTGTGTTGTGTAGAGATCTCAGCTGTTTTTAATTGTAAACTGGGGTCAATAGCATTGATGAGAGTTGATTTCCCAACACCCGAATGACCTGAAAACATGCTTACTTTACCAAGCATCAATTCTTTTACGGTATTAATATTTTCATTTTCAGTAGCTGATATTTCTATACATTGATATCCAATATCAGCATAGATCTTCATGAATTCTTCTTTTTTTATGTGAAGTTCTTCATCATAAATATCTGTTTTGTTAAATAGTAAAATAGCTTCAATGGCGTAGGCTTCGGCAGTAGCCAAAAAGCGATCAATAAATGCCGTATAGGTAGGCGGATTATCAAGAGTTACCAGTAAAAATGCAATATCAATATTGGCTGCAATAATATGTGTTTGCTTTGAAAGATTTACAGATTTGCGAATGATATAATTCTTCCTGTTGTGGATATTGTTTATAATTCCGGTATTTGTATTTTCTTCCAGATCAAAATCAACATGATCCCCAACGGTAAGCGGATTGGTACTTTTAATACCTTTGATACGAAATTTTCCGCGAATACGGCATTGATATTGTTTATGGTCTGAAGTGCGAACCCAATACCAGCTACCGGTTGATTTTATAACTACTCCTGTCATATTTTTAAGATAATAGAAAAGAGAAAAAATATTTTAATTTCATGTATTTTGAAAATTTGTAAGATTTTCCAAATTTAGATAAAATCAAGGGTTTACCAAAAGATTGATGGGTGCAATATGGATTTATTAGTATATTTGTTTTCTTAATAATTTAATAGTAATCATATGAAAGTTTTAAAATATTTATTCTTTATCATATTAATTGCAATTATTGCTGGGGCAATGTATTTGGCAACTCTTGATGGTAAGTATGATGTAAAAAGAACCAAATTAATCAATGCATCACCTGAAATGATATTTCATGATCTAAACGATTATAAGAACTGGAAAGAATGGGGACCATGGTATGAAGAAGATTCTACGATCGTTGCCACTTATGCTGACAATACTGTAGGAGAAGGTGGTTTTTATTCATGGACAGGTAAAGAAGGGGGTGGAACGATGAAAACTTTGAAAGTTGATAAACCAAAAAGTATCGAGCAGGAAATTATTTTTAAAACCCCATTTGGAGATATGAAATCTAATGTGTACTGGCTTATTGAAAAAGCAGAAGAAGGAAGTAATTTAACCTGGGGAATAAAAGGAGAAATGGGCTTTTTTACACGATGGATGGCTAGTAGTATGGGTGATGAAATTGGGCCGATGGAAGAAAGAGGTTTAGAGCTTTTTGATAAAAACATCCAAAAAAAAATACTGGATTATAGTATAACAACAAATGGTGTTGTTGACTTAAGTGGAAGATATTATTTATACACATCTACATCAAGTAGAATTGATGAAGTAGAAGATAAATATCCTATTTTACTGTTGAAAATATATGGTTTTAATAAAGCAAATAATGTAAAAACTACAGGAGGTCCATTTACTTTATATCACAAGTATGATGAAGAAAATGGTACAACCTTATTCTCTGTTTGTTACCCTATACAAGAAAAAATGATTGCTCCTAAAGGAAGTGATATTTTATCAGGATTTATGGAAGCCGGACAATATTTTAAAACAACTTTAAGAGGTAGTTATGAAAATTCAAAGGAAGCATGGGAAACAGCCATGAGAGAAGTGAATAGTTTACCTGATTTCAAAATGATTGAAAATGGTGAGCCGTTTGAAGTATATGCAAATAACCCACATAGCACTCCAAACCCTGCTGATCTTTTAACAGAAATCTATGTTCCTGTAGAGAAAATAAAAACACCACCTCCACCAAGCCCTGAACCTTTGTTTGATGAAACTATAGAAGAATAGATATAAAATAGATAATAACAAATTGAAGAAAAGCACCTCCAAACGGAAGTGCTTTTTTCTTACTAACTCAAAATTAATTATAATGAAAACAAAATTTTGGGGAATTCTGTCTCTGTTAAACTAATTTACAAATCTCGTGCCAAAATAATTGTTCAATTGTTAGAGTTTTGTTAATGATTGAAATAAGTATCAAACGTCTTTGAATCTAAAGCAATCAACCACATGATCATTTACCATTCCAGTTGCCTGCATATGTGCATAGATCACCGTGGATCCTACAAACTTAAACCCTCTCTTTTTAAGATCAGCAGAAAGTATATCTGAAATTTCTGTTGTTGCCGGAATTTCTTTCATGGTTTTCCAATGATTTACAATAGGTTTGTTGTTTACAAACCCCCAGATATATTTTGAAAAGGAACCAAATTCTTTTTGAATGACCATAAAAGCATTTGCATTGGAAATTGTTGCTTTAATTTTTAATCTATTGCGAATAATACCAGCATTTTGAAGTAATTCATGATACTTTTTATCGTTATATTTTGCAATTTTTTGATAGTCAAATTGATCAAACGCTTCTCTGAAGTTTTCGCGTTTTCGTAATATAGTGATCCAGCTTAATCCAGCCTGGAAAGTTTCCAGAATTAAAAATTCAAATAATTTATCATCATTGTAAACAGGTGTACCCCATTCCTTATCATGGTATTGTATATAAAGAGGATCTTCACCACACCAGGAGCATCGAATTTTATTCATTTGGAAATGTTAAAAGGTTAATATAGTTCATTTATTCAAACAGATCAGAAGATAAATACCTGTCACCCCTATCACAAATTACAACAACAATTACTCCTTTTTGAATCTGATCTGCTAATTTGAGTGCAACTGCAACTGCACCACCGCTACTCATACCTGCAAAAATTCCTTCTTTTTTGGCAAGTGTTTTCGTCATAGAACGAGCTTCTGATTCACTTACTTCAATTACCTGATCAACTTTTTTAGCATCATATATTTTTGGTAAGTATTCTTCAGGCCATTTTCGAATGCCCGGTATTTTTGAATTGTCGGTTGGCTGTGCTCCAATGATTTGTATAGCATTATTTTGCTCTTTTAAAAAAGAAGAAATTCCCATAATGGTTCCGGTAGTTCCCATTGCCGAGACAAAATGAGTTATTTTACCATTTGTATCTTTCCATATTTCAGGGCCGGTTGTATTATAATGTGCTTTCCAGTTGTCTTCATTTGCAAATTGATTTAACATAAAAAATCCTTCATTTTCAACCTTGTTCTCTGCATAGTCTCTTGACCCTTCAATACCTTTGTCTGCTGAGGTTAAAGTAACTTTTGCTCCGTAAGCACGCATGGTTTGAATGCGTTCTTTGGTCGAATTTTCAGGCATTACCAGTTCTATATTCAATCCAAAAAGGCTTGCAATCATTGCCAAAGCAATTCCGGTATTTCCACTTGTCGCTTCTATCAGCTTATCTGTTTTTTTTATATCTCCTCTGTCCAAAGCAGATTTGATCATATTGTATGCTGGTCTGTCTTTTACGCTTCCCCCGGGGTTATTACCTTCTAATTTTAACAAAAGTGTAATATCTTTATTGTCAATTAAGTTTTTAACCTTGACTAAAGGTGTATTTCCGATAAGATCTAAAATGTTTTGTGTTTTCATAATCGAGTAAATTAAAAATGGTTGAGATGTACATAAGTTTATACTTAAATATATTTCAATCCGAGTATTGGAGGCGTTACACTCTCTCCAAGGTCAAGTATTTATAATGATAAAGCCTTAACTTATTAGTCGAACTAATCCCGCTTTTTTAGCGGGATATTGGTTTAATACCTCGACCCTTGGGTCGATTCCTATTATTGGGTTCAGTCCGGATAGCTATACGGGATACCCTGAGGTTTAATACCTTTTATTACCATTGTTTGTTGTATCAAGTAATCCGTAAAGTTTAGTTTTAATTATCTACAACTCTGTTTTTAGTACCGCACCCAAACTTGCATTACTTGCCAATATAGCATACATTTTAAGCCATTTTCCCGGGACTTCTTTTTTAGGTATTTTCCATTCGGAACGGCGTTTTTTTATTTCTACATCACTTAAATTGACTTCAATTTTATATTGATCTACATCGATAAAAATTTCATCTCCATCTTTTAAAAGACCGATCATTCCTCCTTCAGCAGCTTCTGGCGAAATATGTCCGATCGATAACCCTCTTGTAGCACCAGAGAAACGACCATCTGTAATAAGTGCCACATCTGCACCAAGTCCCATTCCCATGATCATACTGGTAGGGGAAAGCATTTCCTGCATTCCAGGACCTCCTTTCGGACCTTCATAACGAATAACAGCCACATCTCCTTTTTTAACCTTTCCTTTTCTGATTCCTTCAATAGCTTCCGGTTGGGAATTAAAACAAACAGCTTTACCTTTAAAACTACGTTCTCCAACAATTCCAGCAGTTTTAATCACACAACCTTCTTCAGCCAGATTACCAAATAAAATTGCTAATCCTCCAACTTTGGAATATGCTTTTGATAACGGATGAATGACAGATTCGTCTTTAATAACAGCATTAGCAATTCTTTCTCCAATGGTTTGACCTTCAATTGTAAGATTATTCGTGTTTAGAACTCCACCACGTTTGCTAATTTCTTTCATTACTGCACTTACGCCCCCTGCACGGTTGATATCTTCCATGTGGATATGAGATATTGAAGGTGAAATTTTGGCAATATGACTAACTTTTTTACTAATTTCATTTATCTTTTGAATGCCAAAATCAACACCTGCTTCTATCGCTATGGCAAGCATATGAAGAACTGTGTTAGAACTCCCTCCCATGGCCATATCTACTACAAAAGCATTGTGAATGGCTTGTTGGTTCAAGATATTTTTGATCTTGTATTTTTCAGATTGTTGTTCATCCTTTGCAATTTCACAAATTCTACGTGCAGCTTGTCTTAATAATTGCTCACGTTCTTTTGTCAAAGCCAGAATTGTTCCGTTTCCTTTTAATGCAATTCCCATAGCCTCTATCAAGGTGTTCATGGAATTTGCCGTAAACATTCCGGAGCAACTGCCTCCACTTGGGCAGGCTTTACATTCCAGCTCTTCTAACTGAGCAGGAGTGATCTCACCATTTTCATATTTTCCTATTCCTTCAAAAACAGTTGCGAGATCCACAGGAGTTCCATCATCCAGAACACCTTTTTTCATCGGTCCACCGGTAACAAAAATAGTTGGAACATTAACCCTTAAAGCTCCCATAACCATTCCCGGTGTAATTTTATCACAGTTTGGAATTGCAATCATTGCATCGAGTTTATGTGCATTCATTACGGTTTCAATACTGTTTGCTATCAATTCACGTGAAGGTAAGCTATACAACATTCCGTCATGTCCCATGGCGATACCATCATCAACGCCAATGGTATTGAATTCAAAAGGGATACATCCGTTTGCACGAATTTCTTCTTTGATGATCTCGGCATATTTATTTAAAAAAAAGTGACCTGGAATAATTTCAATAAAACTGTTTGCCACCCCAATAAAAGGTTTTTTAAAATCTTCGGTTTTTAAACCGGTAGCCCTTAGTAAACTTCGGTGGGGAGCTTTATCAAATCCTTTTTTTATTTCATCACTTCTCATTACGATTATTTTTATAGTTTAATGTGTTTTTTTGAAGATGCAAATGTATCATTTTTTAGTTTTTATAGGAAAACCAAAAACAATTGATTTGCTAATTATAGTCCTTTGATTTAAGTTTTGTTTCTGATAAATTATAAATAATTGAATTGTTTGGAACCGACTTGGTTAACCAGACATTTCCGCCAATAGTACAATTTTCACCAATGATCGTATCTCCTCCTAGAATAGTTGCTCCTGCATAAATAGTTACATTTTTTTCAACTGTTGGATGACGCTTTTTATTCTTCATTTCTTTTGAAACCTGCAGAGCTCCAAGGGTTACACCCTGATATATTTTAACATGATCTTTGATAATTGTGGTTTCTCCAATTACAATGCCAGTTCCATGATCCATAAAAAAAGGAGATCCGATTGTTGCTCCAGGATGGATATCAATTCCCGTTAACCTATGCGCATATTCACTCATAATCCTGGGAATCAAAGGCATATCCTGCTTATAAAACTCATGACTTAAACGAAAAACTGCAATAGCAAAAAAACCGGGGTAAGAAAAGATTACCTCCTCAATACTATTGGAAGCAGGGTCATGTTTATATAAACATTCTGCATCAAAATTCAATTG
>JAUVCP010000255.1 GCA_030590765.1 Flavobacteriaceae bacterium
TAAGTTTACTCACAGGGGATGAGTGGGAGAAAGCTGCTCGTGGACTTGATGGTCGTAAGTATCCTTGGGGAGACAAGTTTAATTCATCTTACTGCAATACTAACGAAGATATTACCCGTGGCACTGTTGTTGAAAAAGTAAACAGAGAAACTATTGCAGCAGCAAAATATGCAGCTTTGAAAATTTTTAAAAGGGAAAATAAAAACCCTGCAACTAAAAAGTAGGAAAAAGACCAAGTGAGTAAAAATAAGGCTATCTTTTAGGACGGCCTTATTTTTTTAAAGTATCTTGAATCACTTAAACTTGTAGATCTTGTTCTAAATTAACTTTTTTTGGTCTTTGAATTGTAAGTGCAATTAAAAAGATTGAGACAATGCTAGCTAGAATCATCATGATAAAATAGCCATTCCATTCATAATTTTCTATAATATAACCACCAACAATATTTGCCAGAATAGAAGTTCCTAAAAAATAACCAAATAAACCAGTCAGACCGGCTGCAGTACCCGCTGCTTCTTTATTTACAAGGTCAAGTGCATGTACGCCAATTAACATTACCGGACCGTAAATCAAAAACCCGATGGAGATCAAACAAATATTATCAATAACAGGATGGCCTACCGGATTTTGCCAGTAAACAAAAATAGCTATCACGATCAATACCATGTAAATAATACTTACCGGAGCTCTTTTCCCGTTAAAGACCTTATCGCTTAACCATCCACTTAATAATGTACCTGGAATAGCAGCAATTTCATAGGCAGAATAGGCCCAGCTACTAGCCTGCTCGGTAAATCCTTTCACTTCGATCAGATATGTTGGTGCCCAGTCCTGAATTCCGTATCTAACCAGATAAACAAAAGCATTAGCTAATGCAATGGACCATAATAATTTATTTGGTAAAATATGTTTGGTAAAAATTTCCATTGCCGAAATACCGTTGTTTTTCTCTTCTTCGGTCTTTTCTTCGTGATTTTTGGGGTAATCATTTTTCCATTCTTCAATAGAGGGCAAACCAACCGAACGAGGTGTATCCCTTAACAGGACAAATATCAATATAGATATGCCAATTGCTATCATACCAGGGAAATAGAATTTAGCACGCCAGTCGGCAAATAATTCCACTCCAAGTATTGCAAGAATAGGCATTAAAGCGCCACCAATGTTATGTGCAATATTCCAGACTGACATTTTTGTTCCTCTCTCGGTTATTGAAAACCAATGTACCATTGTCCTTCCGGATGGTGGCCAGCCCATTCCCTGAAACCATCCGTTTAAAAATAGCAAAACAGACATGATTAAAATAGAGCTTGTAGCCAAGGGAAATATTCCCATGATGATCATAGTAATAGCAGAGAGTATTAATCCTAAAGGCATGAAAAATCGGACATTACTTCTGTCAGATACATTCCCCATGATAAATTTGCTTAAGCCATAAGAAATGGCCAAAAATGAAATAGCAAAACCCAATTCGGTTTTTGTAAATCCTTGTTTGATAAGATCGGGCATCGCAAGTGCGAAATTCTTTCGGATCAGGTAATAGGCAGCATACCCTATAAATATTCCTAAAAAAACCTGTAAACGGAGTCTTTTGTAGGTTTTATCAATTTTTTCCTCTGCAATAAGTGGTTTACTAGGCGGAGCCTTTAAGAATTTGAGCATATATAATAAGATATGATTTAATAAATCTGTTCTAAAGGTAATGATTTATAGATAAAAATGAATAAATCTTAATTGTATCATTTCTTCGTAGATTTATTAAAAAAATAACCACCAAACTGGTAGGTACTGGTTTGGTTATTTTTAAAATTTGTTATAAATTGTCATGCTTAAAACAATTACTCATTTAAGAACAAGATCAAAAAGTAACTTATGAAAAAAAGTGATTTCAATACAAACCTTAATGGTAAAAAAATTCAATTATTTACTCTTACAAATAGTAACGGAATGAAAGTTGAAATTACAAACTTTGGAGGAAAAGTGGTATCAATTATTGTACCTGATAAAAATGGGGTATTTAAAGATGTTGTTTTGGGATATGATCATATTGATGATTATATTTCTGGTAATCCTTATTTTGGAGCACTTATCGGAAGATACGGTAACCGAATTGCTAAAGGGAAATTCACTTTAGAAGGGAGAGAATACCAATTAGTTAAAAACAATGGTAACAATCACTTGCATGGTGGAATAATGGGTTTTAATGATGTAGTTTGGGATGCAACTTTTATAGAAAATAGTGTAGGACAATTTCTTGAATTAAAATATCTAAGTAAGGATGCGGAAGAGAATTACCCGGGGAACTTAAAAGTAAAAGTTATTTATTCTTTGACTGAAGAAAATGAATTAAAAATTTCTTACCAGGCAACAACAGACAAAACTACAATCATTAATTTAACGCATCATTCATTTTTTAATCTTGCTGGTGAAGGAAATGGTGATGTTTTAGATCATGAGTTATTCATTAATTCAGATATTTTTACCCCTACTAATTCAGAGTCAATCCCAACAGGTGAGTTCAAAAGCGTAGAGGGAACCCCAATGGATTTTAGAAGTTTTACTGCAATTGGAAATAGAATTGAAAAAGAAAATGAACAACTTAAATTTGGAAATGGTTACGATCATAATTATGTTTTAAAAAGCAAACAAAAAAATATAGTATTAGCTGCATCTGTTCATGAACCGGTGAGTGGCAGATATATGGAAGTGTTCACAGATCAACCCGGCATGCAATTCTATTCGGGTAATTTTCTGGATGGTAGCGATGATGGAAAAGGAGGGAAAAAGTATAATAAAAGAACGGCTTTTTGTTTGGAAACTCAACATTTTCCAGATTCACCAAATCATCCTAACTTCCCAAGTACTATTCTGAAATCCGATAAAAAATATGCGTATACTTGTGTTTACAAATTTTCTACAAAATAAGTTATGAATTCAAATCAGATAGTTAAGAAATTTGAAGAGCTTTTTAAGAATGAACCTTTGTTAGTACGTTCGCCAGGACGAATCAATTTAATTGGAGAACATACAGATTATAATGATGGTTTTGTTTTTCCGGCAGCCATTGATAAAGAAATTCATTTTGCAGTAGCAAAGAATAAGGTAAATATTTTTCGTTTTTATGCTTTAGATCTTCATGAAAGTTTTGAAATGAAAGTAGAAGATCTTTCCAAATCGGATACTTCATGGGCTAATTACCTTTTAGGTGTTGTAGCTCAATATAAAAAGGCCGGATATGAATTAGAAGGTGTTGATTGTGTTTTCGGTGGGGATATTCCGTTAGGAGCTGGACTTTCTTCTTCCGCAGCCATTGAAAATGGTTTTGCGTTTGCTTTAAAAGAAATTTTGAAAGCACCAGTGAGCAAAATTCAAATGATAAAAATGGCTCAAAAAGCCGAGCATGAATATGCAGGAGTTATGTGTGGCATCATGGATCAGTTTGCCAGTATGACCGGTAAAAAAGATCATGCTATAAAACTGGACTGTCGTTCACTGGATTTTGAGTATGCAAATATTGATTTGCATGATTATGTAATATTACTTGTTAATACCAATGTAAAACATGAGCTTGCTTCCTCAGAATACAATACTCGAAGAGCAGAATGTGAAACTGGAGTGCAGATACTTCAAAAATATGATAATAATATTACGGCTTTACGTGATGTGAGTTTGTCATTGTTGCAAGTGCATCGTGAAGAGATTGATCCGATTGTTTATAAGCGATGTAAATTTGTTATAAAAGAAAATTTACGGGTAGAAGATGCATTTTCTGCTTTAGAGAAAAACGACATCAAAACTTTAGGAGCTTTGATGTTTCAATCGCATGAAGGGTTAAGAGATGATTATGATGTAAGTTGTAAAGAGCTTGATCTTTTATTTGATATGGCAAAGAGATCAGATGATGTAATTGGCTCAAGAATGATGGGAGGAGGCTTTGGTGGTTGCACGATCAATATTGTGAAAAAAGAAAAAATGAATACCTTTTCAGAAGGCATCAAGAAAGAATACTCAATGATTACAGGTATAGAACCAGAAATATATTCGGTAAAAATAACCGATGGAACAGGTTTAATTTAGAGTTAAAAAATATTCATATTTAATTATTCATATAATTATGACAACAGGATTTGGATTTTGGGATTATTTCGTATTTATTGCTTATGCCATACTTATTTTAGGGGTAGGTTTATGGGTTTCACGCGATAAAAAAGGGCATCAAAAGAATGCTGAAGATTATTTTTTAGCAAGTAAATCGTTACCATGGTGGGCCATTGGAGCTTCATTAATCGCTGCAAATATTTCAGCAGAGCAGTTTATAGGGATGTCTGGTTCAGGTTTTGTGGTTGGTTTGGCTATAGCATCCTATGAATGGATGGCTGCCATCACATTGGTTATAGTTGCGAAATATTTTCTTCCAATATTTATTGAAAAAGGAATCTATACCATTCCTGAGTTTATCGAAAAAAGATACTC
>JAUVCP010000095.1 GCA_030590765.1 Flavobacteriaceae bacterium
TGGCTCAGGAATAATTGCTGAAATATTTCTCAATGTTACTTCTTCTCTAAACATAATAATTCTCCTTTTAGGTAAATATTCTATCTGTATAACACCTAACTCGTCATACACACACAAATATTCATATTTATATAGGTATAACTACCGGATAAAGTAAATTTTTAATTTATTTATCAGCTAATCAACATCATTTTCAAGTAAATATATTACACCTTGTTATCCTAGATAAAGGAACAACTTATTTATCAAAAAGCAGTAATGTTTACACTTACAATATGTAAGGTAAATCCTTATATTTTAGAGTCGTATCTTTTGCTGATCTCTCTAATTTCTTTTCTTCAGGCTTTCAAAAAGTTTATTGTTTCTCATTATTAATTGTAAGGGATATCCATACCAACTATTAAAGCTTTGTGCTTAGATTTATCTTCTTTGAAAAGAAGCTTGATAATGAGTAGTTATTTGATTATTGATAATGAGGGAGACTCCATTAAAATCATAGAAGAAATTATAAATGATTTCCATGATTTTTATTGTTTAGGCGTTACAAATGATCGTGACGAATCCATGAATATTATCCTTAAAGAATCTCCTGATATAGTTTTTATTAATATTGATAATTCTTTCAAAAACCCATTTCAGTTTATAAGTAAATTATATCAATATGCAGAGAGTATACCTAAATTTGTTGCTATTTCAAAAACTAAGGACAAAGCCTATAATGCCATCAAAAATAATTTCTTTGATTATTTATTAACACCTCTCAAAGAAGTAGATCTTAGAATAGCCATAAAAAAATTTCAAAAAAACCACCCTCCTACAAACAAAAAAACAATTTGCTTAAAATCTTATAAAGATTACCATTATTTGGATACAGATGAGATTCTTTATTTAGAGGCAGACAACAACACTACTGACTTTCATATGCAAGATGGAAATACCATAAATGCATTTAAAACACTGAAGACATTTGAGGAGTTATTACCTGATAATTTTTCAAGAATCCATAAAAGTTATATTGTCAATTCCAATTATGTAATGAGAATCAATTATGGAAAACGAATATGTATCATTAAATCGTGTAATTGCATTATTCCTTTTACCAAAACTTATATAAATAGTATCGAGTTAATGAATAATCTATTATCTCAATCTACCTCTTTCTAAGTATATTTCCCTTTCAGAATTTCATATTTCACTCACAGAACACACACCTTCACTAAAACTCCATTTTTTTAAGCTTTTACCCCATCCTACCTACATATTTTTGACCCGAATAAAGAAGCTTCCTATTTAAGTATTAGAGTTTTAAAACGTAAAACCTCTACCTGCTTTTTCATTGTGCACAATAAAGAATTTGCCGGATTCCGGCATGAAAAACAATTATTAATTCTAAAATTTTATACAATGAAAACAATTAAATCTGTTATTGCAATTATCTTATTTTCTAATCTTTTTTTCTCCTGTACACCAGATAATACTGTAGAAGAAGGAATAAACAACTCCTCTATTGAAATTGTTGCTACAGGAGATGATGATGCTGAGGATATTGATGAGGGTGAAGGTTAATAAAAAAATATAGTATTTTATAAATTTACCTTAACCATGTTGGTTAGGGTTTTTTTTATAGATTTGTTTGAGTTATTTTCAAACTTCAAAAATGATTTTTAAAAAGCATAACCATTTTGGTTTATACTTACTTCTAGTTTTGCTGGATTTATTTCTCAGTTGTAGTCCTAATAATGATATAGAAATCGACAAAAGTATTACTGAAGTAGATAGTATTATAACCTGGATAGATCTATCTCAAAATAGCAACCTTGAACAAGAAAAAAGAAAAACATTCCTTTTAAAAGCTTATAGATATAATAAAGACAATAAAATTGATTCAATCCAAAATAGATATTTAATAAAAATTGCTTTTGTGGCATATAAACTTAAGGACTCTACTTTCTTCTTTAAGACAAACAAAGAAGCCCTTAAGCTGTCTGAAAAATTACGAGATACTTTTAGTATTGCAAAAGTTCATTGGAATTATGGAAATTATTATACAAAAAAAGTTAAAATGGATAGTGCTTTTTATCATTACTACAAGGCATATACCAACTTTACTGCAATAAATCATGAATATAATTCCGGAAGAATGTTGTATAACATGGCTTTTATACAAGGAAGAGTTAAAAACTATATTGAAAGTGAAAAATTAACTTTTCAAGCTATCTCGAAATTCAAACCATTAAAAAAATATCTTAATCTTTATAAGTGTTACAATCATATAGGAATTACTTTCAAAGATTTGAAAGAATATGATAAATCAATATTTTATCACAAAAATGCCTTAATCTATTTAAAAAAAGTAAAAGATAAAAAAACTTACAAAGAATGGAGCTTAAATAATATTGGTTTAGTATATCAAGAAAAAAGTGATTTTAGAAAAGCCATTCAATATTTTGAAAAAGCTTTAGAAAATGACAGTTTAAAAATTAAAAATATCAATCTTTATGCAAGGCTAGTTGACAACTTAGCCTTTAATAAATTTTTGAATGGAGATACTACAAATCTAATTAATGAATTTAATACTGCTTTAAAAATTAGAGATAGCCAGCATAATAAATCAGGTGTAGTAATCAGCAATTTACACTTAGCCGAATATATTGCAACAAACAAGGACACTTTAAAAGCCTTTGATCATGCTAAATTCGCGTTGGGTTTATCAAAAGATATTAGAAATAATAGAGATATTTTGGCATCTCTAAAATTACTTTCTGCAATTGATAAAGTAAATACAGATAGTTATCTTAATGAGTATATTTATTTAACTGATAGTCTGCAACAGGAAGAACGAAAAGTAAGAAATAAATTTACGAGAATCCAGTTTGAAACAGATGAATACATTCAAGAAACCAAAGAACTATCAAAACAAAGGAATTGGATCATCATTACCAGTTTTTTAATCCTTACCATCGTTTCTTTATTGTACTATTTTATAAATCAAAAAGCAAAGAATAAAGCATTGATTCTTGAAAATGAGCAGCAAAAAGCAAATGAAGAAATCTATGAACTGATGCTCTCACAACAGTCTAAGATGGAAGAAGGTAAATTACAAGAAAGAAAAAGAATTTCTAAAGATCTTCACGACGGTGTTTTAGGAAACTTATATGGCACCCGAATAGGTCTCGGTTTTTTAGACATTAAAGGAGATGATGAGATCATCAAAAAACATCAATCTTTTTTAGATGCAATGCAGGAGATAGAAAAGGAGATCAGAACCATTTCTCATGAATTAAAAAATGAGCTTTTACCTTCTGAACATAACTTCATAAAGATTATAGACATACTTTTAGAAAAACAAAGTAAGATTTCCGAATTCGAATATGAACTATCAAATGATGATTTAATACATTGGGATGACATCGACAACAATGTAAAGATAAATATTTATCGTATAATCCAAGAAGCCATCCAGAACATCAATAAATATGCTAAAGCTTCCAATGTAGAAATTAGTTTTTCATTAGATAAAGAAATGCTACATTTGACAATCAAAGACGATGGTGTAGGATTTGATGTCAAGAGAATAAAGAAAGGAATTGGTTTAAAAAATATGACATCCAGAGCACAAAAACTTGCAGGTGTCTTTCGTATCAATTCCAAAATAAATCGAGGAACCACGATAGATATATCTATCCCAACATAAAACACATAAGATGAAAAATTATTCTGTTCTTATAATTGATGACCACCCAGGCATTGCAGAAAACTATGAAACTGCTTTTTCAAAAATCAGTTCTACAGATAAAACAATTCAATTCAACATCAACACAGCGGAAGATAGTGATTCTGCTTTAGAAAAAATTGAATGCTATTCCAAAAAAGGAAAGCTGGATTTTGTTTTATTGGATATTAGCCTTCCAAAATCCACAGATGGGAAGATCTTATCAGGGGAAGATCTAGGAGTGATAATTCGAAAGCAACTTCCAAAAACAAAGATCATTGTTGCTACTACTTACAATGATAATTTCATGATGAACAACATCTTTAAGAATGTTAATCCCGATGGTTTCTTAGTTAAGAACGATCTTAATTCAATGGAAATGGTAAAAGCTATTAATTCCGTTTTAGAAGACAAACCATATTATAGTAAATCCGTATTAAAACTAGTGAAAAGTGAGATGTCCCATAAAGAAAATCTTGACAGAACCGATAGGGAAATACTTTATGAGTTATCCAATGGAACAAAGATGAAGGATCTACCCGAAATTCTTCTACTTTCCATTGCCGGTGTAGAAAAAAGAAAACGTAGATTAAAAGAAATATTTGGCGTTAAACAAGAAAGTGATAGAGAATTGCTGATTATTGCAAAAGAGAAAGGTTTTATTTAACAAATCATGAATTAAAGAAAGGTTTTTCCCTTACTTTTTCTACAGGTGGGAAAATCATATTTTATTATATAATGCAAATTCTTATTATTGGAATTATCCAGTATTCTTCTAATGATTAAACAGATATTATTGAATCCATAAAAGGCATTTATCTATAGTCATTCTCTAAACATATTTATCAAATTAAATAGAAAATAATACCGATCACTTGTATCCTACCCTCTTGCTTGTCAAAATCTCTAAGTAAACCTTAAAAAATACACATCATGAAATTTAGAGTAGTACCGAGAAATCTGCTAAGATTGGAGGAAATCAAAGATGAAAACAACGATGCTATTTACCGGATAACAAATCCATTCTAACTTACAGAAACATGTTGAAATCCATGAATAAAATTGTTCTGATGATCTCATTTTACAAGGGCACAAAAGACCACCTTTCATCTATTATTTTTCAAAAGAGAAATGAAAAAAACGAGAAAAAAAGAAAAGAGAAAGCAAGAAAATCAAGCACGATAGTGCTTAACTTTGATTTCTCTTTTCTTTTTGGAATAATTAATTATTAAAATATAATTCTATGATCTGCTATTTTCCTATTAATGAGGTTTATTATACACAATACAGGTATTTATGTGAAAAACATTACTCATAATGAAACTAAAAATGTCCTAATCTTACAGATAAGCAAAAATAAATATGATTTTAAATTAAGTTTTGGCATACTTTAAGTAATTTGCCAAAGATTAATTACGAATTAAAAAGCAACATAGATCTTGGATGATACTCTTAAAAATAGAATTGTTACATATTTTGAAAACGAAAAAACGCTATCAAGAAAAGAATTGTTATCTACAATCTTAGCAGATTTCCCTAACTGGAAAGAAAGCACAATCAATGTGTATCTATCAAAATTGAAGAAAAATGGAATTCTAAAAAACCCTTCACGAGGCATCTACAGTTTGGACAGTAAAGAAGCATTTAAACCAAAGATTGAACAAAGTTTAAGAAAATTGAATAATAAGATCCAAACAGAATACCCATATATTAATTTTTGTGTTTGGGATACAAAATGGCTAAATGATTTGATGCGACATCAACCATTTAAACAATATCAAATCATAGAAGTTGAAAAAGATGCTGCAGAGCAAGTCTTTAACAAGTTAAATGAATCAATAAAAAATATTTTTTATAATCCTAATGCTGAACTATTCGAGCGATATATTCACAATGCAGATGAAATAATAATTGTTAAACCGCTGGTATCCGAAGCTCCTTTAATCAAGGTTGATAAAATAACAATCCCTACTTTAGAAAAATTACTAGTGGATATGCTGATTGATGTTGATGTATTCGCATCACAACAAGGAGAAATCGAATATATATATAGAACTGCTTTCAGTAAGTTTCAGATCAATATGAACCGAATGAAGCGGTACGCTATTAGACGAAATAGAGCAAAGCAAATAGAAGAAATAAAAAGTATAATTACGGCACAAATATAAAATTTTGCCAAAACTTAATTAACAATGATTGAATCAAAATCGTACCATATAGATTGGATTTCAGAAGTCAGAAAAAACCTTGGCAAGCGCATTGATCCAAAATTAATTGAAAAAGTAATTTATGCGCTACTTTTTTTAGAGCAATTACAATTAAATGGATTAAACTTTATTTTCAAAGGAGGTACAGCTTTATTACTAGCGAGTAAAACTCCCAAAAGATTTTCAATAGATATTGATATTATAACTGAACATTCTCAAAAAGAGATCGAAACAATTTTAGAAAAGATCAGTCAGCAAACAGTATTCACACATTGGGAAGATGATAATAGTAGAAAGCACACACCAGATGCTCCAATTGGCCATTTTAAAATGTATTATAAAAGCAGTGTTGATGAGAACATCGAACCAATCTTATTAGATATTCTTTACACACCAAATCCATACCCTGAGCTTATGGAAGTTCCAATACAACATGATTGGTTACAAACCTCAGGTGAAGTACAGACTGTAAAGATGCCAACATTTGATGCTATTCTAGGGGATAAATTAACCGCATTTGCACCTAAAACCACGGGTATATTATATACTAAAAACCGACCTGTAGAAATTATAAAGCAATTATTTGATATTGCATATTTAATGGATAGTATAAATAACTTAAGAATTGTAAGAAACAGTTATAGCAAAGTAGTAAAAGAAGAAATTAGATTCAGAAAATTAGAGATAACAGCTGATGAAGTTTTGGAGGACACACAACAAACTTGCTTTACGTTAGCTAAAAGAGATCATAAATCAGAAGAATTTAAACACTTAAATTTAGGAATTCACAATTTTACAAATTTCACCATTGGAAGGTTCACAATAGACGAAGCTATCATAGCAGCATCTAAAATTGCTTTTTTAGTTGAGATAATTAGAAAAGAATCAGACGAGAAAATTCAATATTTTAAAAACCCATCAGAAATAAAAGAATGGTTATTTGAAGAACAACAATACAATAAACTAAACAAATTAAAAAAGAACAATCCTGAAGCATTTTTTTACTGGTTTAAGGCGTTGACTAAATAAGATCGTTTGATCAAAATACTTATCAACCCCATCAACAATAAGAATTATGGAACTGACATTGATAACGATCTAGACCAACTATGGCGAGGAATCATTTTCAATATAGTCATTTCAAATACGGATGATTATCTAAGAAATCAAGGCTAAAACTTTTGCTATTCTTTAAAAGGAGGAAAAAAATGACTTTGACTCCAAAGTTAAGATAGATCAAAAATCTACCTTTCCAAGCCACCACCCTTGTAAGGTGAATCAATAATTTTACTAACACCTTTCTCATGATTAACTTTTCTAGCCATGTTTTGTTCTAAATCCTTGGCAAATTGTTTCATACCATCTTTGATAAAAACCAAACGATTCTTGTCTAATTTCATCTTTTTTAGTTGTTCAGGTTTCAATTTATCCAAATTTTCTATTTTTAATCCGGTATCTTTTGATAGGGCATATCCCATATTAAAGAATTTTAAATAATTTTTATCAATTTTAGTATAGACTTCTTCCATAAT
>JAUVCP010000100.1 GCA_030590765.1 Flavobacteriaceae bacterium
AAAAAATTCCATTTTGTACCAGCTGCTTCTAAAACATCATTGGTGTCAATATCCATCAAACGGAATATTTTGGATAATTCATTTACAAACGCAATGTTAACATCACGTTGTGCATTTTCAATCACCTTTGCTGCCTCAGCAACTTTAATAGAGGATGCTTTATGTGTTCCTGCAACAATGATAGATCTGTAAACTTCATCTACATAGTCTGCTATTTCAGGAGTTGATCCAGATGTTACTTTTAAAATTTTAGCAACGGTATGTTCTTTATCTCCCGGATTTATTCTTTCAGGAGAATACCCAAGATAAAAGTCTTTATTAAATTTTAAACCGGAGTTTTGTTCTAAATAAGGCATACAATCTTCTTCTGTAGCCCCAGGATAAACAGTTGATTCATATACAACTAAATCTCCTTTACTTAATATTTTACCAATACTTTGACTTGCTTTATAGAGTGGAGTAAGATCCGGACGATGATTTTTATCCACCGGAGTTGGAACTGTAACAACATAGAAATTAGAATCTTTTAATTCATCTAGATCAGTGGTTAACCAAAGACCTGTGGAATTATTTTTTAATTCTTTTAATGAAGAAAGATTAACAGATTCCAAATCTTCAGAAGAAGTTTCTAAGGTATGATCTTTATTTTGTTTTAATTCATCAACTCTGGCCTGATTAATATCAAATCCTAATACTTGATACTTTTTTGCAAATTCTACTGCTAAAGGCAAGCCTACGTAGCCTAATCCGATAATGGCAATTTTTGGGGTTTTCATATTATTTTTTTGAAGGTACAAATTTAATTAATTATTGTTTTTACAATACACTTTATATCATTAAATAACGACCATTCCTTAATATATTGTCTATTAAGCTTTACTTTCTCAGGCCAGATTACCTCATCATTAAATTTTTTGGGATTTTTTTGTTTAGATAACAGGTTTTCTTCATTTTTAAATTTCAATGTTGCCGATCCAGTAAGCCCTGGTTTAACAGTTAAAATAATCCTATCTTCTCCTACAAGGTTATCAGCATACCCAGGAACATCAGGTCGTGGACCAACCAAACTCATTTCTCCCACAATAACATTAATCAATTGTGGCAATTCATCTAATTTATATTTTCGCAAAACCTTTCCGAAAGGAGTAATTCTATCATCATTTTTTAAAGTGATAAAATCTTCTTTAGGAATATCCACTTTCATAGTTCTAATTTTATAGATCTTAAAAAGTTTTCCATCCTCTCCTACCCTAACCTGCCTAAACATTCCAAATTTTTTAGTTGAAAAACCTGCCAAAACCATTAGAACAAGAATCGGAATAATAAAAATTAACAATCCTAAAGAAGAAAAAAAGAGATCAAATACTCTTTTGACAAATTGTTGCCTTGTATTTAAACCTCTCTGCTTTTTCAAAAATAAATTATTTATTATGATGTAAATTTCCTTTTCAATTTACTCAAAAATGATTCCTTTTCATTGGAATGATACCCACTGCCATACTTCCCATAGCCGTAGCCATATCCGTAACCATAGCCATATCCTCTTCCATAAGAATTTGAAACTTTAAAATCATTTAAAACATAGGAGATATTTTTAACTTCACCATTTACATACTTATCATCAATCATCTTAGGCATTCCTTTTTCAGAATAATTATGTCGTATCATATAAATTATGGCGTCACTATATTTAAAAAGTTCTAAAGAATCTGCTACCAACCCTACCGGTGGAGTATCAACAATGATATATTCATACTTTTCTTTTAAAATTCTAAACAATTCATCAGTAGCATCATTTAAAATTATTTCGGATGGATTTGGAGGTACAGGGCCAGATGGAATCACATCTAAATTATTAATTTCAGAACTAATGATAACCTCATCCAGATTTTTTTCTCCAATCAAATAGTTAACAATTCCATATTCATTTTCAATTCCAAAATCTTCGTGCATTTTTGGCTTTCTTAAATCAAAACCCACCAAAATTGTTTTTTTACCACTAAGAGCAAATACGGTTGCCATATTTATAGCAGCCATAGTTTTACCTTCCTTACTTACAGATGATGTAATAACTATTGTTTTAGATTTGCTATCACGTTGAAACAAAAATTGAATATTTGAGCGTAATGCTCTAAAAGACTCTGCAATTGTAGAATTTGGTTTATGAAAAACAGCTAAACGATTTTCATAATTATTTCTTCCTAAAACACCTAATACCGGAATTTTATACAATCTTTCAATCTCTTCAACAGAACCAATTTTATTATCTAAAACTTCTTTTGTCACGATAAACAACAAGGGTAAAATAGTACCCAACATCAAACCTATTAAGTAGTTAAAACTCCCTTTTGGCTTTATTGGTAATTGACCTGTATCTTTTGCCTTATCAAGAATTTTAATATCAGAAACATTTGCCGCAATTGCAGTACCAGCTTCATAACTCTTTTGTTTTAAATAATTATAATTTGCCTCTGTGATATTGTATTTCCGTTGAAAATTTAATAATTTTTGTTCTTTAGGAGACAAGGTTCTCAATCTGGAATTGTTCTTTGTTATTTGCTTCTTCAAACTATTTAAACTGTTTCTGGTAGTGCTTTTCATTGTAGTAATATGTTCAAGCAATACTTTTCTTTCTAACCCAATTTCATTAATTATTTTCTTTAATGGCGGATAAGATGGTTTTACAGTTAATTCCAGAGTTTCTTTAGCTTTTGATAAAGATATTAATGTACTAACACTTGCTGTAATATTTGGATCCTCTATATTAACCAAAGCTGGGGCTGGAACACTTTCATCATATTTATCTCTTGAGCGGATATAACTCTCCAAATTATTATAATAATCCAATCTGTTTTTTAATTCCAATGATTTAGCATCAAGAGATGTAGCCTCACCTAAAAGAGTTGCACCTTCAGCAGACAAATCATAGATATCATTTCGTTGTTTATATGATCCAAGATCTGATTCAATATCTTTAAGATTTTTTGATTCAACTATAAATAAAGTATCAATATATTCTTTAGTTTTTATAGCATACTGGATCTTTTGCTTTCGCTGATCTGCATCTAAAACTGCCACAGTAGTATTGATATAATCTTCTATTTTCTTTTTATTTGAACCGTCTAAGCTTAATTCAATAAGCGATGTTCCTTTCTTTAAAGTTGAAACATCAATTTTACTGTACTTTTTTACAACACCATTAAAGCTATTAAATCTAATGAAATACGTTTTCCCAGAAAGATCTTTTTCAAAATTTACTTTATCAATAATAAAATTGAAAAAAAGTGCATTAACTTTATCTCCAAATCTAAACTTTTGTTTGAAAATTTCAGAATCAGGCTCAAAATTTTTCGTTTTATTTAAAGAATAATTGACCAATTTATACTCATCTTCTTCAAACTCAACAAAAACTGTAAACTCATTATTATCTAAAAAATCTAGTTGAATCAATGTTCCTTGCAATTGATACATAGAAGTGTCTACATTTACTATAAAAGGGTTTTTACCGTAGATATCATCTTTTCTATAATCACCTTCCTTTAAATAATCAATATTAAATTTTAGTCGGTCAACAACCTTTTCATTATGAGTCCGTGACTTTAAAATAGTCATAATTGTTTCTACCTGATCACTAGGACCACCCCAATTAAATGCTATATTCGTACTACTGGCAAATAAAGGATTTTGTTCATCTTTAACTGTAATTAAACTCTTTAAATTGTAAATTTTTTGTGTACGTCTATTAACAATATTGGCTATAATTAGTCCCAATAAAATTGTAACAGCAAAAAGTTTCCAGTGATCAATAATCTTAAAAAAATACTCTTTAATATCAAAAGTATTTAATTCATTTATGTCAATTTTTTGATTCTGTATTTGTTTCATCAAAAAAATAAATTAAAAAGCATTTATTAATAAAATTGTTGTTGTAACCAACGACAAAACAGCAATTAATGATGTGATTGTCTGCATACCTGAAGTACCGGTACCCCATGATTTTTGTTTCAGAGGCTCTATATAAATTATATCATTAGATTCTACATAAAACATATCCGATTCAAATGCATTTACATCAAGAAGGTTGATATGATATTTCTTTGTTCCATCTATCCCTTTTCTTATAACTGATACATTTTTTCTGTTTCCTGTAACGTCAATATCTCCTGCACTTGCAATTGCCTCCATAATGTTTACTTGATTTTGATACACTATAACTGTTCCTGGTTTTTTCACTTCTCCCAAAAAAGTTAACCTGATACCTGCTAATTTTACAGTAACAAAAACATCCTCAGGGTTTTTAAAATAGTTTTCAAATTCTTTTTCAATCTTTTCACGAACTTCACTTGTAGTATAACCAAGTACATTTAATTCTCCAATATAAGGAATTCGAATATTCCCGTGACGATCAATTGAATAAGATCTGAAATAAATAGCTTCCTGAGAAATATTTGAAGTATTTGTACTTTGAGTTTCAACATTTTTAAATAATTGAACTAATTCAGAGTCAGCCGATTTAATATCAATATATAACATGTCATTGACTTGTAAACGATATGGCTTGTTCTGAATTTGTTTGATAGATTCTTTAGAATCCAGATCTCCTTGAAAATAAACCAATTCCTTATTTGGTATGCATGAAGACCCAATCACCAATATCAATAATAGAAGTATAACTTTACGCATTCTTTATTTTTTCTTAATTCGCAAATATAATTTTTAAATCGTTTAAAACAATATTTTTTCTGCTATTTTCGCGTAAACAATTATGTAATGTTCGAACCATTGAAATCTTACATTTCCTTTTTACTTGCTTCTACAAACCAACATGGAGTTCATTCCCCTTTTGTTTATGATTTAGTTTCCGAATGCTTTTATGATGATAACAGTAAACTAAAACCTAAATATGATAAGTTAAAAAACTACCGACTTTCATTACTTGACAATAATCGGTTAATAAATGTAACAGATTTTGGTGCTGGCTCCAGAGTTTTTAAAAGCAATCATCGAAAAATTTCAGCAATAGCTAAAAATGCAGGAATTTCTAATAAAAGAGCTGAATTACTTATTAGAATTGTAGAGTATTTTAACTCTAAGAATATTTTAGAGATTGGCACTTCTCTAGGAATTGGAACTGCATGTCTTAGTTTAGGGAATTCTAATTCAAAAATTACTACGCTTGAAGGCTGTCCGGAAACATCTAAAATTACCAAAGAACAATTTAATAAATTTCACTTTTATAATATTGATATAAAAATTGGTGATTTTAAATCAACACTTCCAAAAGCTCTAAATGAAATGAATTACGATTTGATCTATTTTGATGGCAATCACAAAAAAGACTCCACAATAAACTACTTTGAACAATGTTTATCCTCAGCCCATAATGATTCTGTTTTTATATTTGACGATATTCACTGGAGCAAAGGAATGGAAGAAGCATGGAATTATATCAAAGATCACAATAAAGTAACTGTTAGCATTGATACTTTTCAATGGGGTATGGTTTTTTTTAAAAAAGAACAACCAAAAGAACATTTTGTAATTCGAGTTTAAAATTCATTGATTTTTAACTTTCTTTTTTACTTTATTTATATTTAACTTTTTATTTTTGAACTATGAAAATTTATACAAAAACAGGAGATAAAGGAGAAACCTCACTTTTTGGTGGAACCAGAGTAAAAAAATACGATCTTCGAATTGAGGCATATGGAACCGTTGATGAACTAAATTCCTACATAGGATTGATTAGAGATCAAAAATTGGATTCCTCTACATTTGATAGTTTAATCAAAATCCAAAATGAACTTTTTACGCTTGGTGCTATGTTGGCCACTCCTCCAAACAAGGAAAAATTAAAAAACGGAAAAGAAAGATTAAAAATTCCAAAGATAAATGAAAAAGATATTCAGTTTTTAGAAAATGAAATAGATAGTATGAACGAAGTTCTCTCACCAATGAAAAGTTTTGTTTTGCCGGGCGGACATCCTACGGTGTCATATTGTCATATTGCAAGATGTGTTTGCCGAAGAACAGAACGATTAACAGTAGAACTTAATGACATTGAATATGTTAATGACAATATCATTATCTATTTAAATAGATTATCTGATTATCTATTTGTATTGGCACGAAAGTTGACTTTAGACAATAATGCTACCGAAATTCCATGGGTTACAAAAAATAAATAATTTGTTGATAAAAAACTCCATAATTTCAAAGCAAAACCTACGTTCTTTAAGCTATTAAAAAATAATAAACAAAAAGCTTGCAATATTGCGCAAAAAAATTACTTTTGCATTTTGAATTAAATTAAGTTTCAATTATGTATTGGACATTAGAATTAGCATCCTATTTAAGTGATGCACCTTGGCCGGCAACAAAAGATGAACTCATTGATTATGCAATAAGAACAGGAGCCCCTTTAGAAGTTGTCGAAAATTTGCAAGCCTTAGAAGATGAAGGCGAAAGTTATGAAATTATTCAAGAGATTTGGCCGGACTATCCTACTGATGAGGATTTCCTCTGGAACGAAGATGAATATTAAAAATTTAAAGTCTCCAGAGAGGCTTTTTTTTTTTACCTGAAATATTGGTAAATTTCATTTTCTTGAATTATGACTTTGCTATATTATAATCTCTCGGTTTTTTCGAGAAAAATATTAAAAATATGAGTTTTATAAATTCAATAATAAAAGTTTTTGTTGGTGATAAATACAAAAAAGATTTAAAAATACTACAGCCAATTGTTAATAAAGTAAGAACATTCGACAATGAAATGGCTTCTTTATCTATTGATCAGCTTCGTGAAAAAACTACTACCTTTAAAAATAAAATAAAAGAAGCAACAAAGCCCTTTCATGATAATATAGATCAGCTAAAAAATGAAATAGACACTGCAAATATTGATCGCAAAGAAGAAATCTACAAAGAGATAGATCAATTGACAGATGATGCTTACCAAGCATCTGAAGAAATTTTGAATGATCTTCAGGCAGAAGCATTTGCAGTGGTAAAAGAAACTGCAAAACGATTTACTAACAATGAAAATTTAAAAGTAAAAGCAACTCCTTTTGACCGTGAATTATCAGCACATGATTATGTAAATTTAGAAGATGATAACGCCATCTGGAGCAACTCATGGGATGCCGCAGGAAAACCAATTACCTGGGATATGGTTCCCTACGATGTACAGTTGATAGGTGGATCCGTTTTACATAAAGGTAATATTGCCGAAATGATGACAGGTGAAGGTAAAACTTTGGTTGCTACCTTACCTATTTATTTAAATGCCTTAACAGGAAATGGTGTTC
>JAUVCP010000121.1 GCA_030590765.1 Flavobacteriaceae bacterium
ATATTAATTCAATTTAGTGTTGTTATTGAAATTTGTAATATTAAGACTTAAAAATTTTAAAACTTTTTTTTAAATAGTTAAAAAATAGGATAGTAAATATAAGCATTTAAAAAGATAATTCATAACAAATATGGTTTCTAATTTATTCATAAAATTAAAAAAATATTAAATTGATCGAATTTTGTGTTTGTATTAAAAAATATACATTCAGGTTAGTGATGGAATTAATACTAATGATAATTGGTAAAGTAGAGATCAGATTTTAAAACGAAACTCATTGACCAAATTATTCAATAGGATAATCTAAATCAGGGTGTTGCTTCCATTTTTATAAAAGTAATTTCTGGGCGCATACCCAATCTTCCGGGAAAGCCAAGCCAGCCTAAACCACGGTTAACATATAGATATTGATTACCTTGTTTATGTAATCCTGCCCAATGTTTATATTTATATTTGATTGGGCTCCATTTTTTATTTTTTAAATTGATGCCAGCCTGCATGCCATGTGTATGTCCCGAAAGTGTTAAAGTAATATTTGTTTGATGAACTATCTCTTCTGCCCAGTGCGTTGGATCGTGAGATAATAATATTTTAAAAGGTATGTCATTTACTTTTTCCAATGTTTCGTTTATATCCCCATATTGTTTAAATGGTGGGTTGCCCCAGTTTTCGACTCCTAGTATTGCAATATTATCTCCTTTGATATCGATGATATCTGATTCATTAAGAAGTAATTTAAAACCAATTTTTTTGTAGAAATACTTTATAGATTCAAAATTAGATTTTTTCTTATCTGGAGATTTCCATTCACTATAATCTCCATAATCATGATTTCCTAAAACTGCATATTTGCCATGTTTGGCCGATAATTTGCTCATTACTTCAGTCCATCCTTTTAATTCCCATGCAAAATTATTTACAAGATCACCGGTAAAAAATATAAAATCTGGTTCTAAATGGTTTATCAAATTGACAGCTCTTTCTAATATGGGATAGCGGAAATTAAAACTTCCAAGATGTAGATCAGATATATGAACAATACGTAATTTGTCAAAACTTTGAGGCAATACTTTACACTGAATATCTGAATGATGTATTTTAAATCTGTAAAGAGATCTGAAAATTCCATAAAGAATTACAAAAAAGGGTAGAAATCCGGATAAAACTCCAATAATAGGAATAATAATTAAGGACTCATTATCCGAAATTACATAATTTGTATAGTACAAAATCGAGATCACAATCACGAAAATGATTTTAGGAATAAATGAAGAAATTGTTAATCCGTAAAGCGATGATATGATCAATTGTTTTCTTTGAGGATGGATCTTATCTAAACGGATCTTTAAAATAATAATGGATGTGATCAATCCAATTGTAAAAAACCAAAAGACAAAATATAGAGTGTTTTTCAAATAAGGAGCAGATATACCTTGAATGATAGAATGTAGCCAGTAAAATGCCAGTATATCAATAAATAATATTGCCAAACACAGTAGTAAAATTATGTATATGGAATAAGATCTCATTTTACATATTTTATTAGTGAAACGCTAATTTGAAAAACCCAGAGGGTATTTTCAAATTAGCTAGCTGAACCCGCCTTGCCGGCGTGGCAGGCTAATCCCGTTTTCTCATCGGAATCCATGCTATATACCTCTACCCATGGGTCAATTCCTGTAATTGGATTGAGGTTTAATACTTTTTATTTAGTCTCTTTTTATCTTTTAAAGCCCAATAGATCCCTTTAATATCTGAGACCCATTTATCATACATGGCTATTAGAATAATTTCTTCAATGGTTTCAATAAACCCAAGAATTATCATAAAATAGAATAAAAAATAATTGGGTTCAAAAAACAATGAATATAAAATAAAAAATGCCTGAACAAATGCAGATAATTTTGCAAGATATGTGTGAAAAGAAGTTGCTTTTCCATACTTTTTAAAGGCAACAAGCATTTGAATAATGTAAGGGATAAGAGCTATTAAAATTAAAAGATAATTTTCTTTTATAAAATCAAACTCAAACAGGAACAAACCAATCAAACCAATGATAAAAGTAATTTGATCTCCCATGGAATCCAGTTGAGATCCTCTGGGGCTGGTCATTTTAAATTTCCTGGCCAAATATCCATCTATCATATCTGTGCTGTAGCTAATTAACAGCATCCATGCAAAAATTTCCCTGTTCTGAAGCCAGAGAAGAATTAGCAAAAATGGTGCAGCAGCAATTCGATAAAATGAAAACCAATCTGCAATATTAAAGTTTTTAAAAGTAAGCATATCTTAGTTTAAGAATTATAAATTTATGAACGACATACTATTTCTCTTAAAGTTATAAAATAAATCAATAAGTTTAATAAAAATCAGATATTATTTTTGATCCAGTTTGTGCAATCATTAAAGTTGTCAAATATATGTTCAGTCGGGATTAGATCGGGAATAATATCAATAGATTGCAGTAAATATGCTGGTTGATTTTGCACACCTACCAATAAATGTTTTATATTTTTCTTTTCCAGATCGAGTATAATATCTTCTATAGCATATAAACCAGATTGATCTATATAAGGAACTTTTTCCATTCTAATTACAACATAATCTGCGGTTTTTGGAATTTGTTTTGCAAGTGACTGAAAATGACTTGTTGATCCAAAAAAGATTGGACCTTTGATATGTTTGATAAAAACATTCTTTTTATATTCTACAGGAAAACTCAATTCATCATCCCATGATTTTTCCTCTTCTAAACTTTTAACATCTGATTTTTCAGCTGTGGCATCTCCCATTTTTTTCATAAACACCAAAGATGCGATTATGAGTCCTATTCCAACAGCATAAACCAGGTTCCAGAAAGTAGAAAGTAGCAGTACAACGATCATAATTGTAACTTCAGCTT
This sequence comes from Flavobacteriaceae bacterium, assembly GCA_030590765.1. Taxonomy (GTDB): domain Bacteria; phylum Bacteroidota; class Bacteroidia; order Flavobacteriales; family Flavobacteriaceae; genus Lutimonas. The sequence continues at coordinate 2,903 of JAUVCP010000121.1, forward strand.
TAGGTATATTCGGAATTGCTTTTAATCCCTTGTAATCCATAACGCCAAATCCTACCGTAATCAGTATTCCAGCTAAAACAGCAGCAGGAATTTTAGAGGCGATTGGACCAAGAGCAAGTAATACTATCAGTAAAAATAAACCAGTAACCATACCGGATAGTCTTGTTTTACCTCCTGCATTGATATTAACAACGGTTCTGATAGTTGCCCCAGCTCCTGGTAACCCACCAAAAATAGCTGCGATACTGTTACCAATTCCTTGCCCTATTAATTCTTTATTTGGATTGTGATTTGTTTTGGTCATATTATCAGCAACAACCGATGTGAGTAAAGAATCAATTGCTCCTAAAAAAGCAAGCGTTAGAGCTGTAAAAATATACGGAGAGATTATCCCAGGGTCAAAGTTGGTAAAGATACCAAGATTTGGAATTGGGAATCCTCCAGGTATTTCTTCAATGGGTTGATAGTCCAGACCTGCAAATATGGCTACGCCTGAAACAACTAATAAGGCCACTAATGTAGATGGTATTTTGGTAGTGATTCTTTTAAACCCATAAATGATAACAATGGTTGAAAGCGCCAGTATCAATTCTAAATAATTGATACTTCTAAAGGCACGAGGCAGACTTTTAACAGCCCCAATCACACCAGATGTTTCTTTGCTTGCCAATACCTGAGACTCTTTTAAAATATCACTTTTAGTAATTTTATTAGATCTTTTAATGGTTTCCTTAAAATCTTCTAAAACTAAAATTCCATCATCAACCTCTTCCTTTAATATATTGCTAATGATCATTTCCTCAGCTTTTGGTTTGAACTGGTCAACAAATTGCTGGTCATTTTCAACATAATAGCCCATTATAGGGAGTATATTTGTGATGACAATGATGAGTCCGATAGCTGTCATAAATCCAGAAACAACAGGGTAGGGGATATATTTTATGTATTGCCCCAAGCCTATGGATCCCAGTAAGATTTGAAATAGACCAGCCATTACAAAAACGGTAAGTATAGCAGGTAGAGCTCTACTTACATCTCCATCGTTTACCTGTACAATACCCGCGATCATAACCATACTTACAGCTGTTAAAGGAGCTGTTGGTCCTGAAATCTGGGTGGGTGTTCCGCCAAAAAATGCAGCAAAAAAACCAAGAAATATGGCACCGTACAATCCGGCACTTGGGCCTAACCCGGAGGAGACCCCAAAGGCAAGTGCTAATGGTAAAGCTACAATTCCGGCAGTAATACCTCCAAAAGTATCACCTTTAACATTTGAGAAAAGACTTTTCATTTTGATGATTTTAAATTTATTGAATAATTAATTAGTCCGGTAATCCAAAAGTATCAACTACATAGTCCAGATCTTTATCACCTCTACCACTAAGATTTACCAATATAGATTGTTTCGGATATTTTTTGGCCAGTTTGAATGCATATGCAACTGCATGTGCACTTTCCAAAGCAGGAATAATACCTTCTAATCTACTCAATTCATAAAATGCATCAATAGTTTCTTTATCATTTATGCTGTCATAAGTTACTTTTTTTAAGTCTTTTAGCATACTGTGTTCTGGTCCAACTCCCGGATAATCCAAACCACTGGCAATGGAATGTACTGGTGCAGGATTTCCTTCGTCATCCTGTAAAGTATAACATTTAAATCCGTGAATCATACCTGGTTTTCCCAGGGTCATGGTTGCAGCATGTTCACCTGTTTTAAATGATTTTCCTGCAGGTTCTATTCCAAAAAGGTTACATTCATCATGTTCTAAAAATGCAGAAAAAATTCCCATAGCATTACTTCCACCACCAACACAGGCAACAATATTATCAGGTAGTTCACCTGTCATTTCAAAAAACTGATCTTTGGCTTCAATTCCTACAACACGTTGAAAATCACGTACCATCATAGGAAATGGATGAGGTCCTACAACAGATCCTATACAATATAAAGTAGTTATAGGATCTTTTAAATATGCTTCAAAAGCACTATCAACTGCCTCTTTTAAAGTTTTTAATCCATGCGTTACCGGAATTACTGTAGCTCCTAAAATCTTCATTCGTAACACATTAGGAAATTCTTTTGCAATATCCACTTCCCCCATATGGATCTCACACTCCAATCCGAAATATGCAGCAGCAGTAGCTAAAGCAACACCATGCTGACCGGCTCCGGTTTCTGCTATCAATTTCTTTTTTCCCATGTATTTTGCCAATAAAGCCTCACCCATACAGTGATTTAATTTATGAGCACCAGTATGATTCAGATCTTCACGTTTTAAGTAGATTTGTCCGCCGTATTTATTTGATAATCGGTTGCAATGAAATACAGGAGTAGGCCTTCCTTGAAAATGTTTTCGAATATTTCTTAATTCTGAAATAAATTTATGGGATTTACTTATAGAATAATAAGCATCGTTAATTTTTTTCATTTCAACTTCAAGGTGTGGAGGTATGAATGCTCCACCATATTCCTTGAAAAATCCATCTTCATTTGGATAAGTTTTAAAATAATTCTTTGACATTTTTATATATTTTAAAGGTTAATAGTTTTCAATAAGAAAATTAATCAGTGAAAATAATCAATTTTACGATATTTTCAATCGTTTTTTTATAGATTTGATATTTTAAATATAGCAAATTATTCTTAAATTCATTCTATGTTGATTATTGGTATTGCCGGTGGAACCGGAAGCGGAAAAACAACAGTTGTAAATCAGATATTAAATGAATTGCCTTCAGAGGAGGTAACAGTTATTTCACAGGACTCTTACTACAGTAAAAATGATAATTTATCGTATAAAGAAAGATGTGGTATTAACTTTGATCACCCCAGAGCAATTGATTTTGATCTTTTGATTGATCATTTGAAAGAGTTAAAAAAAGGAAATGTAATTGAGCAGCCAATCTATTCTTTTGTAACACATAACAGAAGTACAGATACGTTAAAAACACATCCCAGAAAAGTTATTATTGTTGAAGGGATTTTGATTTTTACAAACAAGATCTTGCGGGATTTGATGGATATTAAAATATATGTTCATGCAGATTCTGATGAAAGATTGATAAGAAGATTACGTAGAGATATCAAAGAAAGAGGAAGAAGTATAGAGGAAGTTTTGCAACGTTATCAGGACACTCTAAAGCCTATGCATCAGCAATTTATAGAACCAACCAAGAATTTTGCTGATATTATTATTCCAAATGATAAGTATAATACAGTGGCAATTGATATTGTTAGAACTGTTATAAATGAGAAATTGAAAGATGACATTTAAACAAATAAAAGAAAATAAATTCGTTAAATTTATCACGAATAAATATGTGATATTTCTCTTGGTTTTTATTGTATGGATGACTTTTTTTGATGAGAATTCTTTTTTGAATCATCGGGAATTGAATAAAGAAATTGAAAAACTGGAGGATGCCAATAAATATTATAAAGATCAGATCAGCACAGATAGTAAAATTATTGAAAACCTGAATGATCCTGATTCTTTAGAAAAATATGCTCGTGAACAGTATAAAATGAAGAAAGAAAACGAGGATATATTTATTATTGCCTATGATACTGTTGAAAAGGAATGATTTCTTCACACCTGATGCATAATATAAATAGCAATTCTATTTCTTAACTATTTTATAAGTACCCTTTTTTCCATTCAAACCTTCAATTTTCACCAAATACATTCCTCTTGCAAAATGTTGAATATCTATTTTGTTAATTTGAATTTCACCAAATAGTTTTTGCCCGTATATATTGTATACCTCTATACTTTTCAATTCCAGATTGTTTGGATTGGAAATAAAAATTCTTCCAGATGTTGGATTTGGGTACAATCGAATATTTTGTTTGATATAAATATCTTCAACTGCTAACAAATTATTGTATCTGCTAAAAATATAGTTCAGCAGATCTTTTC
>JAUVCP010000145.1 GCA_030590765.1 Flavobacteriaceae bacterium
AGTGATAATCTCAACAAATCCAACAGAGCTCATATCATTAAATAAAGTAATGTTTATAAAATCATAAGTATTATTCTTTGTTTTGAAATCTTTGATGGTGCCAACCGGAATTCCTTCTGGGAAAATAGTAGATTTTCCACCCGTAACAACCGTATCGCCAATTTTAATGTTTGCCTGAATAGGTAGATCAAGTAACTGTACGGTATTATAATGAATATTATTCCAGCTCAAACTACCAAAATGATTACTGTTCAATAATTTCACATTAATTCTTGAGTTTACATTTAAAATAGAAAGAACAGTTGCATATTTATTCGATACACTTTTTGTGATGCCGATAATCCCTTTGCTGTTGATTACGCCAAGATCACTTTTTAAATGACTTGATTCACCTTTGTTAATGGTTAAATAATTATTGTTCTTCCTAAAATTATTATTGATGACCTTAGCAGAAATATAACTATATTTTTGATTGGAATTTATAGAGTCAACTTTTTTAGCAATATTTTGGACTGCAAGTTTGTCTTTTTGGTTCAGTAAATTTTTCAGTTGCACATTTTCTTCAGCCAGTCTAACATTTTCATCCTTTAAAAGTAAAAATTCTTTAATATTGTTGATCTTGTTATATAAACCTCCTGAAATAAAATTAGCTGAATTGATAAACTTACTTTTATGATAGGAATGACTTTGTATAGTGAAGAAAATAGCAGATGATTCAAGCAAGAAAAACAAAATAAAGTATTTATTCTTGTAAAGGAATGAAATAATTTGTTGCATATTCTAAATTGATTTTATCTCATCAAAACACTTCTGTATTTATCTAAATCTTTTAATGCGGTTCCTGTTCCTCTTACAACTGCTCTTAACGGATCTTCGGCAACATAAACAGGTAGATCAGTTTTACGTGATAATCTTTTGTCTAATCCGCGAAGCATTGAGCCGCCACCAGCAAGGTAAATACCTGTATTATAGATATCTGCAGCTAATTCGGGTGGTGTTTGAGATAAAGTTTCCATTACAGCATCTTCAATTCTAAGAATTGATTTTTCAAGTGCTTTTGCAATTTCCCTATATGAAATTTCTGTCTGTTTAGGCTTTCCACTTAGTAGATCTCTACCCTGTATCAATAAATCATCTGGGGGAGTAGTCAGGTCTTCAGTGGCAGAACCTATTTGAATTTTTATTTTTTCTGCAGTAGCTTCACCAACATATAAATTGTGCTGGGTTCGCATATACATGGCAATATCGCTTGTAAAAACATCTCCGGCTACTTTTACTGATTTATCACAAACAATACCACCTAGGGCAATTACGGCAATTTCTGTTGTTCCACCACCTATATCAATGATCATATTTCCTTTGGGTTGCATGATATCAATACCAATACCTATTGCTGCTGCCATTGGTTCATAAATCAAATAGATCTCTTTTGCATTCATCTGCTCAGCAGAATCACGAACAGCTCGTTTTTCTACTTCGGTTATACCGGATGGAATACAAATTACCATTCGCAATGATGGTCTGAAAAAACGTTTTTTTATGGTTGGAATATCTCTGATAAACTCTCTGATCATTTGTTCAGAAGCTTCAAAATCAGCAATTACACCATCTTTTAAAGGACGAATAGTCTTGATGTTTTCATGAGTTTTTCCTTGCATTAACATGGCCTTTTTACCAATAGCAATTATTTTTTTTGTAGTTCTGTCCATAGCAACTATTGACGGACTATCAACTACAACTTTTCCTTTATGAATGATTAAAGTATTTGCTGTTCCCAGATCAATAGCAATATCTTCGGTCATAAAATCAAAAAAACCCATAAATATTTATCTTGTTTAGATGTTTGTAATGTGAATAGCACAAATGTAACAATTTTACGCAATTCATTGTACTATTGACACAAAAATAGTTTGACTAATTTATGTCAATAATTATATTATAATTTACTTTAAAAAAGGGGATTTTTATCTGTTTATTATACAAATATACAATTAATGTTTAAAATGTCTGGTTCCTGTAAAAATCATTGACAAATTATGCGCATCGCAATAATCAATACTTAATTGATCTTTAATAGATCCACCCGGTTGAATTACCGAAGTGATTCCTGCAAGACCGGCAATTTCAACACTATCCGGAAACGGGAAAAAAGCATCACTTGCCATTGCAGCTCCTTTAAGATCAAAATCAAAATGATTTGCTTTTTCAATAGCCTGTTTTAATGCATCAATACGTGATGTTTGCCCTGTTCCACTTGCGTACAATTGTTTATTCTTTGCCAAAACAATGGTATTTGATTTGGTGTGTTTCCATATTTTTGTTTAGATCTAAAGTTCCTCTAATTTAGTTTGTGTTGGATGCATATTTGTAGTGTGTTTCTGATTTGTTATATCATCGGTGATCGTATCTTTTTCTTGTGATAAAACACCATTTAAGGCAGTACGGAAACTAGCTTTAGGTAATTCAATGTCATTTTGAATTAATATGATCCTGTTTTTCTTTCCTTTTAAAATTTTCAATGCTTCATCATCATAAGCAGGAGCAATAACAACTTCACAAAATAACTTGTGTATTTCTTCAGCTGTAGCAATATCAATTTTTTTATTTGAGATCAATACACCACCAAACGCAGAAATAGGATCTCCTGCCAAAGCATCAACATAAGCCTGATGTAGTGTTTCTCTTTGTGCAATTCCACATGCATTGTTGTGTTTTAAGATAGCAAAAGTAGGAGCATCAGTTTTAAACTCATTCATCAATTGCACAGCTGCATCTACATCAAGTAAATTATTATAAGATAATTCTTTACCGTGTAGTTTTTCAAAAAGTTCATCTAGTTTTCCAAAGAAGAATCCTTTTTGATGTGGATTCTCACCATAACGTAAAGTGCTGGAATGATCAAATGATTCTCTTAACTCCACATGGTTAAAATCCTGATTTAAATATTTGAAAATAGCAGTATCATAATGACTGGAAACAGCAAAAGATTTGGCAGCAAAATTTTTACGATCTGCCAAGGAGATTTTACCATCATTATCCGAAAGGATATTTAAAAACTCATCATATTGTTTCATGGAAGAAACACAAATTACATCTTTAAAATTCTTTGCTGCGGCTCGAATCAATGAAATACCTCCTATATCAATTTTTTCGATTATTTCCTGCTCACTGGCATCGCTGGCAACTGTTTTTTCAAATGGATACAGATCTACAATTACAATATCAATTTCTGGAATCTCATATTCATTCAATTGAGCTATATCACCTTCATGATCTCTTCTGCTTAAAATACCACCAAAAACTTTTGGGTGCAAAGTCTTTACTCTTCCCCCAAGAATAGACGGATAAGAAGTCAGATCTTCAACCGGTACTACATCAATACCGAGATTCGTAATAAATTTTTCTGTTCCTCCTGTTGAGTAAATAGTTATATTTAAGTCATTTAACTTTTTAACGATAGCTTCTAAACCATCTTTGTGAAATACGGAAATTAATGCAGATTTCATTTTTTTTGCTGTGCCCATAATGTTTAATTGAATAAGGAGCAAAAGTAATAAAACTCATAGTTTGCACCATATAAAACAGGATAAAAATTTATTAAAATTACATGCTTAATTTGTAGTAAATTTAACAGGAAATTACAGCTTATGGAAAATGTAAAACTTGGTTTAAAGGAAAACTGGAAACAATTTACATTACTATTAATTGTAAATGCCTTTGTTGGAGGTATGGTTGGTCTGGAAAGAACGATCTTGCCACAGTTGGCGGAAGAAAAATTTGGCTTGATAGCAAAAACTGCAATCCTTTCATTTATAGTAGTCTTTGGTATAACAAAAGCTGTTACCAATTATTTTACTGGTGCTTTTGCTGATAAAATTGGGAGAAAAAACCTTTTGATAATCGGATGGATCATTGCTATTCCAATTCCTTTTATTTTGATCTATGCCAACAGCTGGTCGTGGATTGTTTTTGCCAATTTGCTGCTTGGTATCAATCAGGGTTTAACATGGTCGAGTACCGTTGTAATGAAAATAGATCTGGTTGGTGAAAAAGATAGGGGATTGGCAATGGGTTTAAATGAATCAGCCGGATATCTTGCAGTAGGAGGAGTTGCTTTTTTTACGGGTTGGGTAGCATCTCATTATGGTTTGATTCCTTATCCGTTCTATATTGGAATAGTTCTTTCCATTTTGGGTCTTTTATTTTCAATTTTTTTAATAAAAGATACAAAACACCATGTTGCAAAGGAATCAAAAAATAGTAAAATAAAACTACTTCAAAACATTTTTTGGGAAACTACCTGGAAGGATAAAAACCTGGGTTCTATATCTCAGGCAGGCTTGGTAAATAATTTGAATGATGGGATGATCTGGGGACTATTTCCAATTTTACTGGCAGGGATGGGTTTTAATTTAAAACAAATAGGATTGATCGTTGCCGTTTATCCAACTGTTTGGGGCTTAGGTCAGTTAGTTACTGGTAAACTAGCAGATAAACTACCTAAAAAGAATATGCTGTTTTGGGGAATGTTTATTCAGGGAATCACTTTATTTTTGATGTTGTTCGCTAATACCTATTGGCAATTTATCGTATTATCAGTGTTTTTAGGGCTTGGAACAGCCATTGTATATCCAACTTTTTTGGCAGGAATTGCTGATTATACAAATCCAAAACAAAGAGCAAAAAGTATTGGAATATTCAGATTATGGAGAGATCTTGGTTATGCAATTGGTGCAATCCTTACAGGAATTGTAGCAGATAAATTTGGAATTCTATCATCCGTTGGCCTCATTGCTTTTTTAACCATTATATCTGCTTTTATTATTTTGATACGAATGACCGAGACAAAATAGATCATGAAATAAATTCTTTTTCAATACCAGTTTTCCAGTCCTCGATAAAATCTTCTATTTCATCAATGAACATCGGTTTTAATTTGGTTCTGTTTAGGGTTAAATGAAAAACAATTTGCTCTGGATTAGGTGGATATCCTGTTGTGATGGTAAAAGTCAAAGCATTAGGACATTCCAGTAATGAAAACCTTAATCCTCCATTGATCAAATCTTTTTGAAGAGAGAAATCTCCCCAAATGCCACCAATACTGGCAATATTGTTGGTGTGATCCATTATAAATATACTTTCACAAAGATCATCCAGATTTCCAAAATGGATATTTTTTTGAAGTTGATCGGCAGTAGTTTTTACATTTATTATTTTAAAAAATTCCATCTAAATAAATTTTGATACGTGTTCACAAATATATTCCAGTAATTGTTCATCTTCTTTAGTAAAAGGATTCTTTTGATGAGAATCAATATCGATCTGGCCAATATTTGCACCATTTTTAAATATTGGTATAACAATTTCTGATTTCACATCAAATCCACAGGAAATATAATTATCCTGTTCTGTAACATCCTGTACTATAAAATTTTGATCACTCAAAGCTACTTGACCGCAAATACCCTTCCCAAAAGGGATGATAACATGCTCTGTTTGCTTTCCGGCAAATTGAGCCAGTTTCAATTCATTTTTAGTGCCATTTTGAAAATAAAACCCAACCCAGTCAAAATGGTTGATCTCATTTTTTAAAAATGTACATATTTCCTGAAGTTTTGTATCCGAGGAAGGATTATTTTCAATTATTTGAATAATTGTATTTTTTATTTTAGCTAGTTTCATACGTTTAAAATTTTGAACTTGCATAAAAGTTAATTAAATATTTGAGAACACATGCAACTTTTTTGCCCTCTCGTAAAAATATTTAATTATTTCCATTTGTAAAAAATGATTAAATTAATGTGTGCTCGTTTCATTAGTTTATGTAAATTTGAATTTCACAAAAATAAAAGATTCCCTTGAAGAAGAACAAAACCCTAATCATATTTTTACTTAAGTTTTTTGTAACTTATTTTGTTCTATTTGGAGTATATTCTTTTTATCTTCATAAAACGCAACAAAAAGGAGATATTTTTAGTTGTTCGCCATTAACAAAAGATGTTGCTATACATGTTGAGAAAGTCGCTAATTTAATGGGGTATGATGCATCTGTTGAGCAGCATTCAGATGAATTATCAATGAAGCTAAATATCA
>JAUVCP010000122.1 GCA_030590765.1 Flavobacteriaceae bacterium
GTTCTCTTTTGCAAAATATACTTAAAGAAGTTAAGCCTGAGTACTGTTTTAATATGCACGATCAAAGAACTATCTTTAGTGTAGGTAAAAATAATAATCCAGCAACAATTTCTTTTTTAGCACCTTCTGTAAATAAAGAGCGGACTTTAACTAATGGTAGAAAGCAAACTATGGAAGTTATTGTTAGCATGAATAATTTGCTACAATATATAATGCCTAATCAGATAGGAAGGTATACCGATGAATTTTATCCTACAGCTACGGGAGATAATTTTCAAAAAATGGGACACAATACTATTTTGATTGAATCTGGTCATTTTAAAAATGATTACCAAAGAGAACAGACCAGAAAATATACTTTTTATGCTTTATTACAAGGTCTTAATTATATAGCCCATGAAGAAACTAATGGTAATAACTACAAGACATACTTTGATATTCCTAATAATGAAAAATTATATTTAGATATTATCCTGACGGATATTATTTATGAAAATAATAAAGTAGACATTGGAATTTTATTTAAAGAGGTGTTAAAAGAGAAGCAATTATACTTTGTTCCAAAACTTGAAATAGCAGGTGATTTATCAAGTTATAGTGCAAATAAAATAGTTGATAATTTGGGATTATCATTTTTAAATAAAGTCAAATTAGAAAAATGGCTTAAAAATGAATTTAATTAAAAGATATCACTTAATTATTAAATTTTTTTAAATAAAATGACAATTTATTTGTGAAATTTTAAGATATTTGCAAAAATAAACAAACAAACTATTATGTCAAAATTCAAATTAGATGAACTAGATCATCAAATTCTAGAAGCTTTAATTGAAAACGCAAGAACACCATTTACTGATATTGCCAAAAATTTACTAGTCTCAGCTGGTACAATTCATGTAAGAGTAAAAAAAATGGAAGATGAAGGTGTGATTAAAGGTTCTACGTTAAGTGTTGATTACAATAAAATGGGATATACTTTTATTGCTTATGTTGGATTATTTGTAGAAAATTCTTCAACTACACAAAATGTTATAAATGAAGTTAGAAAAATACCAGAAGTAACAGTCGCTCACTTAACAACAGGAAAATTTTCAATATTTTGTAAAATTAGAGCCAAAGATACCATGCATGCTAAAGAGGTTATTTTTAGTTTAGATAGAATTGAAGGTATAAAACGTACTGAAACGTCAATTTCATTAGAAGAAGTTATTAATGATAAAAAGCGATTAATGCATAAAATATTTAAAGAAATTTCTTTTTAATCAAAATCAACTGCAAGTAAAAAATCCCAATTCAATATTGAATTGGGATTTTTTACTTTATAGAACTTATATTATTTGATTTCAATTTCAGTCTTGTAGTAGTTTGAGCTCTGAATAGAAAGTTCTAATGTATAATTCGGGTTAAATTGGAATTGCAAATACCTTCCTATATAAAGTATTAGCATCCAGTAGCGTTTAAATACTTTTTTTATAAAAACAGTACAATATTTTATAAAAAAGATTGTTCATGTAGTTAAATTGTATTTAATTTGTGAAATATTATTTAATTTAATTAAACAATACATTAATTCTCGTGCTGATGGATCAGATGGGTAAAAGAATAAAGCGAAAAAGAGAAATCTTAGGCTTTACAATCAAGGAGCTTTCGGGTAAAATTAGTGTAACTTCCAGTTTAATTTCTCAGATTGAAAGAGGAAAAGCATTTCCATCTATCGTAACCTTAAAAAAAATTTCTGAAGCATTACAAACTACAGTTGGAGAATTAATAGGTGAAAATGAAGGTAAGATTCAACATCCACTATTAAAATTTAATGAAAGACGATTTACTAAAAAGAACACTAATGGAACCAGTTCTTACTTGCTTTCTTATCACTTTCCGTCAAAACAAATAGAACCCTATTTGATTCAATTTAATAAAAACTCTGATTCTAAAGGAATTATGACCAGTAATTTTCCTGGTCAGGAATTTTGTTTTGTATTGAAAGGTAGTTTTGAAGTGACAATTGAAGAACATAAATATAGTTTAAGTGAAGGAGACGGATTTTATTTTAATTCGAACAAGTTTCACTTATTTAAAAATACAAGTGGTGAAAAAGCAGAAATATTATGGATTATAACTCCAAATAAAAATTGATAAAAATTTAATACTAATTAAGACATATAAAAAATAAAAGCAATGGCAGCTCAAGAAAATTATCAACCAACAAAAAAAGCAATGGCGTTTTTAGACAAAGTTGAAAACGGGAAGTACAATCGTGAAATTGTGATGGGCCTCAAAAGGTTTATAAATAACAAAGTGCCAGAAGAAATGCAGGGGTTCTATTCACAAGAAGAATTGCAGGAGTTAATAAACCTTAAAGATACAAATCAAGATGTTGAAGCTCGAATGCCTGTGAAAATTACCAATCATTACTTTCAAATTGCAAAAAATAGTAAACCCATTCGAACCTTGGTTAAAGCTAGCCCAAAAGAAACTTTCGATTTAGATGGTGCTCCAGACCCAGGTAAACAGATGACATATAGTCCTTTGGAAGGTCTAATTCATAAATATGAATTGGGATTGATTTATGTAACTAATACATGTTCAGCACATTGTAGGTTTTGCTATAGGGAAGAGCTAATTGCAAAAAAGGAAATTATTAGAGAAGATGGTACAGTTGCTTCAAAGGGTATGGCGAACATACCTGATCTGGTTGCCTATATCTTAGATCACAATAGAATTGTAGCAGAAAATGGAGGAAGGCATCCTGAAACTAATCGTGAAAAACTAAGAGAAATTTTAATGTCTGGTGGTGACCCTATGGTGCTTGCCAATAAAAAATTGGCCGAATGGTTTTCGGCTCTTGCTGATGCAGGTATCGATAGTATTCGTCTTGGAACCAAAGAATTGGCTTTTTACCCAGATAGATTCGATCATACCTTTTTTAATATGTTGGATGAATGGCATGCCGTATATCCTGAAGTACAGTTAAGACTAATGGTGCATTTTAATCACACTGATGAGTTTTTGCAAAAAGATGAAAAGGGAAATTACATAGAAGACCCAGAAGGTGGCTTAGTTTGGATAGAAAGTACAAAGCGAGCAGTTAAACAACTTGCAAGCCGAAAATTTATTACCATTGAAAATCAAGCACCATTTATTAAAGGTATTAACAATGATCCAGATGCTATCCGAATCATGCAACGTGAATTAAAGCGAAACCGTGTCAACAATCATTATTTTTTCTGCGGACGTGATATTATTGGTCATAAGGCCTTTAATCTTAGCATAGAAGATTCATGGAATTTGTTAAACGATTCTCAAAAGGGATTGTCAGGGGTTGAAGCAAGTGCCAGATTATCTATTACACATTATCTTGGAAAAACAGAAGTAGTTTCTGTAACCAATAAACCAATACCAGGTGTGCCTGGTACTGAAAATGGTGTAGTAATCTTTAAATTGTTACGTGGTGCCGCAGATGCATCAAATAAAGGTGAAATAGCCATTGTGGGAAGAAATCCAGAAGCTATATGGTTTAGTGGATACGAAGATCGAGTAATTTTCGATGAAGCTGGATTATTTACTGAATCGATGAAATCGACAAGTAGTGTTAGTAAAGAAACTCATAAGCAAGCGTAAAATATTTGAACTCAACCAATATTAATTACAAAGATGATCAATAAACAAGTTATTTCCTTATCTGAAGCAGTTAGCGAAATTTACGATGGTGCAACAGTTATGATAGGTGGTTTTGGTGAAGCCGGCAGTCCTATTGAGCTAATTCATGCATTGATCGATCACGGAGCAAAAGATCTAACTCTTGTGAGTAACAATACCGGAAGTGGTCAGGTTGGATTGGCTGCCTTGATTGCGAACAGGCAGGTTAAAAAAATGATTTGCTCGTTTCCACGAACTGCAAATTCAACAGTTTTTCCTGAATTGTATAATGCAGGAGAGATTGAATTAGAACTGGTCCCTCAAGGTACTTTGGCAGAAAGAATTAGAGCTGGTGGAGCAGGAATTCCTGCTTTTTATGTGCCAGCATCTGTAAATACTCCACTTGCTGAAGGTAAAGAGCCACGTTTTTTTAATGATCAAGAATATGTTTTAGAACATGGAATCAAAGCTGATTTTTCGTTGATAAAGGCCGAAACAGCTGATAGGTATGGTAATTTACTATATCATGCTACGGCAAGAAATTTCGGACCAATTATGTGTACAGCAGCAAATGCTACTATTGTTCAGGTGAAAAATATTGTAGAAGCAGGTCAAATTGATCCTGAAGTTGTAATAACTCCTGGAATTTTTGTAAAGAAAGTTGTAGAAATTAATAACCCTGCTGATGAGTCTGAATTGGTAGCGAACAAAATGAAATATCCATGGTAAATACAGATAAAAAGATTGGTTGGAGCAGGGCAGAAATGGCTCAAAAAGTTGCCTTAGATATCCCAGATGGTTCTTATGTAAATCTAGGAATTGGTATTCCTGAAATGGTGGCAGGTTTTGTTCCTGAAGGTAGAGAAGTAATCTATCAGACCGAAAATGGATTGCTGGGAATGGGCAAGGTTGCAGAAATTGGTAAAGAAGATAGAGAGCTTGTCAACGCTGGTAAAAAATGTATAACTGCCATACCTGGAGCAAGTTATTTTCATCATGCCGATAGTTTTACAATGATTCGAGGAGGGCATATTGATATTTGTGTTCTTGGTGCAATGCAAGTTTCAAAAGATGGTGATCTTGCAAATTGGTCAACCGGTGCTCAAAATGCTATTCCTGCTGTAGGTGGGGCTATGGATTTGGTTGCTGGGGTGAAAAGAATCTTTGTTATTACCCAGCATGTAACTAAAAAAGGTCTTCCTAAAATTATTGAAGAATGTACTTTTCCCCTTACGGGAAAACAGGTTGTGGAATGTATTTATACCGATCTGGCCATTATTGATGTAAAAAAAGATGGACTGTTTGTAAGAGAAATGGCTCCTAATGTTGATTTTGAAACTCTGCAAAAGCAAACCGGAACAAAATTGAACCAATATTTATAACCAAAAATAAAATCTGTGATATTTATGAAACGAGCATGATCTGTACTTTTTCAGTGAAATGAATAAAACTGTGCAAGTTTCATCTTATCCAAACATAAAATTATAATCAGATGAATTCTAAAAATTCAAATCAAAATTCAAACGGGGAAACAAGTAAGGCTATTTACGAACGTGCAGTAGGTGTTCTTACAGGAGGAGTTAGTAGAAATACGATATTTCGAAAACCATACCCTTATTATGCGTCAAGCGCAAAAGGTAGTTATATCACTGACATTGATGGTATAGAGCGTTTAGATTTTGCCAATAATATGGCTTCATTAGTGCATGGGCATTCACATCCTGCTATTGTAAGTGCAGTAACAGAGCAACTGCAAAAAGGCTCTGCTTATACGATGGGCACAGAAGCCGAAGTTCTTTTTGCAGAACATTTGATAAAAAGATCTCCGAGGTTTGAAAAGATCAGATTTATGAATTCTGGTACTGAGGCTGTTATGACTATGATCAAAGCTTCTCGTGCTTTTACAGGAAAACCTAAAATAGCTAAAGCAGAAGGAGCATATCACGGCACTTATGATTATGCAGAAATAAGTCAAACAGCAAATCCAAGTAATTGGGGAGATATTAATAAACCAAATGCTGTTCCGGTAGTTCAAGGAACTCCTCAAAAAGTATTGGATGATGTTGTAATTTTTCCTTTTAATGATATTGAGAGAACCATACATCTTTTAGATCAAAATGCCAGTGAAATAGCATGCGTTCTGATTGATCCTGTACCTCATAGAATAGGTCTTTTTCCTGCCTCAAATGAGTTTATTGAAGCAATTTATAATTGGACAAGGAAGAATAATGCACTTATGGTTTTTGATGAGGTGGTTTCTTATCGTGTAAACTATGCTGGAGCACAATGTAGCTATTCTGTAAAACCTGACCTGACTGCTTTGGGTAAAATTATTGGTGGAGGATTTCCTGTTGGAGCTCTGGCTGGAAAAGCAGAAATTATGGAGGTATTAGACCCTAGAGGAACATTTTTAAAACATCCTCATTCTGGTACTTTCTCATCAAATCCAGTATCTATGACAGCTGGTAGAGTTGCAATGGAAATGTTTGATGAAAAAGCTGTATTAGATTTGAATACTCTTGCAATGACTGCCAGAAAGCAAATTGAAGAAGTAATAAAAATAGTTGATGTACCTATGTGTATTACTGGTGCAGGATCTATGTTTAAACTCCATTTTCAGGAAAAAGCACCAAATAAATATAGAGATGCTTACCAAAATAAAGAAACAAAAGAAATAATCGATGAGCTTCTTGACTATATGTTCCTTAAAGAAAACATTATCATGATCAATACTGTTGCTTGTATGTTATCTACAACGCTAACACAAAATAATATAGATCAATTATCAGAAGCACTTTTACGTGGGTTAAAAATAGTAAAACCTAAAATTGATAGATTAGTTTAAAAAAAATAAAAATATGAACGAAGTATATATTTGTGATGCCATTAGAACTCCACTTGGAAGATATGCAGGTGCTCTTTCATCTGTGAGAGCCGATGATTTGGCTGCAATTCCGTTAAAAGCTTTGATGGATAGAAATCCGGAAATGGATTGGGATGCTATAGATGATATTTACATGGGATGTGCCAATCAGGCTGGAGAAGATAACCGAAATGTTGCTCGAATGTCATCCTTACTGGCTGGTTTTTCAGAAACAGTTCCTGCATCAACCGTAAACAGGC
>JAUVCP010000178.1 GCA_030590765.1 Flavobacteriaceae bacterium
TTTATCTTTCCTTAAAGATACTAAATAATTTATAATTATTAGTGTTTACGGATATACAAAAATATAAGCATAGCTGTATCTACGGTTCCATTTTTTAACGACATACAAGCGAAAAAGAAACGATTTATATGGGACATTTTGTGGTCAAATTGGTATTATACATCATAAGCAAAATAAAATTATACTTTTTTTATCAAAAAATGCAACAGTTTCATTTTAACTTCGTATTTAAAACAGAAGATTAATCTAAATGACAAGAAAAGTACATTCGCATTTGATAGATAAATGCAAGGATAATGACCCTAAGGCACAAATGCAATTGTATGATTTATATTGTAAAGCAATGTACAATACAGCATGCAATATGATCAAAGATGACGTGATAGCTCAGGATGTGATGCAGGAATCATTTATCAAGGCATTTAAGAAAGTTGAAACATACAATGGAAGTGCATCTTTTGGTTCCTGGTTAAAAAAAATTGTGATCAATCATAGTTTAGACTGGCTTAAAAAACAAAAACTGAAAACAGTTGAATTAGACGAACAAGTAATTTCTATAATTGATGATGATAATTGGGAGATTGAAAATAAAACCAGTTTACAAGATATTTATAATTGTATTGAACTATTACCCAATAAATGTAAAAATGTAGTTAAACTTTATTTACTGGAAGGGTATGATCATCAGGAAGTTGCCCAGATATTAAAAATTTCAGAAGTTGCTTCCCGCTCCCAATTGTCAAGAGGAAAAATGAGATTAAAAGAACTTTTAATACCTACAAATTATGAAAGTTGATCTAAGAGATAAACTAAAAGAGGATAAAATGAGGAAAGAATTACCAAGGAATCATCGTGCTGATTTTGAGCAGCTTTTACAAAAAGAATTGCATCAAAAAACTAACAGAAGTTTTACATTTTTAAAAATTGCAGCTTCAGTGTTGTTATTGCTTGGTTTGAGTTTCACTGGTTATCAATTGTTTAATTCAGGAGCTTCTCAAGGTGTTGAATTCCCTAATGATAAATCAACAAATAAAATAAATTCTTTGGGTGATCTGTCTCCGGATTTAAAAAAAGTAGAAGCCTATTATTTGACACAAATTAATTATCAATTGGCAAAAATTACAATAACGAATGAGAATAGAGAGCTGTTAGAAGTTTATTTGTCACAGTTGAGTGATTTACAAAAAGAATATAATAATTTAAATACACAATTGAATTCCAATGAGATAAGTGAAAAAACTATAAATGCATTAATTGAAAATTTGCAATTAAGACTGCAATTATTACGCCAGTTAAAAAAGAAATTAGAAATAATTGATAATTATAAAAGAGAAGAAGATGAAACAAAACAAGTATAAATTAATTTGGTCCTTATTACTAATTTCAAGCGTAGTATTTGGTCAAAAACAGGCGAAAAAGTTGAGTGAAAGCTTTAAAGTTAATAAGGATGTATTGATTGAGATCAATACAAGGCATTCTGATGTTACGGTTGAAACATGGAATAAAAACACAGTTGATATTCATGGGGTTTGGGAAATTGACGGAATGACAAAAGAAGAAGCAAATCAATATTTTGAAGGATGGGAATTTGAAGCATTGGGCAACAAAAATAAAGTTGTTATTACATCAAAATCATCGAACAACAGTCATTTCCATAGTGATGTTTTTGACGATATAGATTTTGATTTCGACTTTGATATAGAATCAATTGCTCATATTGGAGAAATGTTTAATGGTGATTATTTTTCTGATTTACCATCTGCCCCAGTAATAACACCTTTACCACCAATATCCCCTTTACCTCCTTTTCCTGCTCCTGTTGTAGATCAATTGAAGCAAATAGAATTTGATTATGATGCCTATCAAAAAGATAAAGAAGGGTATATGAAAAAATTTGAAAAGCGCCAGAAAGTTTGGGAAAAAGAATTTGAAGAGAAATTTGAACCTCAGATGAAAGCCTATGAAAAACAAATGGAGGAGTGGGAGAAAAAAATGGAGCCTCAGTTGAAAGACTATGAAGAGAAGATGAAACAATGGGAAAAAGAGGTTGCACCTAAACTGGAGGAATATGAAAAGAAAATGGAAAAGAAAATGAAAATAATGGAAAAAGAGATGGAAGAGAAATACACTTTAAAAATGAAAGAAAAAGAAAGTAAAATGTCTAAATACCAAATAAAGAAGAAGTTGCTGATTAAAGTCCCCAATGGTGCAACGCTACAGGTTGATTCTCGTTATGGTAAAATAACCATTCCAGATCATATAAAAACTATAAATTAGAAATTCAAATTTGACTTAATTTGAAACATCTAAAGTAGAAATATTTTAGGTTTTTTGGTAACATCCTGTAAAGTGTGTAAATAAAAAGTTGTTCTAGAATATTTTGCTGAATTAAAAAGCAAAAAATATTCTGGAAATAACTTTTGAAGTAATTATTTTTAACTTTTTAAAACACACTTTAATGACAAAAGAAGAATTATTAAGCAGTGAGTTCTTAAAACAATTTAAAGACTCAAAAGATTTTGGCAATTTTATGGATACTCTCTACAAACGAGGAGTAGAAACCATGCTGCAAGGAGAGATCGAATCCCATCTGGGGTATTCTAAGAATCAGAAGAGATCTGATCAGGACAATGCACGCAATGGCTATGGCAAGAAGAAGATCAAGACCCAGCATGGAGAATTTGATATTCATGTTCCACGGGATAGAAAATCAGAATTTGAACCTCAGATAGTTCCTAAACGAAGTCGGTTATCAGAAGGTATTGAGAGTCTGATAGTATCACTTTATGCCAAAGGGATGAGCAACTCAGATATAGAAGCTCAATTGAATGAATTATACGGTTTTAATGTATCGACTTCCGTAATTTCAGTAGTAACCGATAAGATTACCGGAGATATACTGGCATGGCAAAACAGACCATTGGAATCTGTTTATCTCATTGTTTGGATGGATGCAATAGTATTCAAGGTCAGAGAGAACTCAAGGGTTATAAACAAAGCTATTTACCTTGCTGTTGGGCTGCGTAATGACGGCTTAAAAGAAGTTTTAGGAATGTGGTTGGGTAAGAATGAATCTGCAGCATTTTGGATGTCAGTTTTAACTGATTTAAAAACCAGAGGAGTTCAGGATATCTTAATAACTGTAACTGACAATCTCAATGGTTTTACTGATACAATTACTCAGGTTTTTCCTAATTCAACTAAGCAGATCTGTGTTATACATCAGATCAGGAACTCATCCAGATATGTAGTGTGGAAAGATAAAAAAGAGTTTACAAAAGATATGAAGTATATCTACACAGCACCTAATGTAGAAGCTGCAAGAGCTGCTTTGGAAGATTTTAAATTAAAATGGAATAGTAAATACTCATATGCAGTGGATTCCTGGTATAAGAACTGGGATGAACTTACTGCATTCCTTGATTTTCCTGTTCAGATCAGAAGAATCATTTACACAACAAACTTAATAGAAAATCTTAATGGAAAAATAAGAAAATACACTAGAAATAAACTCTCTTTTCCAACTGATGATGCAGTGAAAAAATCTGTGTTTTTAGCTCTTGGTGAAGTAACAAAAAAATGGACAATGCCTATTCATAATTGGGGCGTAATTTTAAACCAATTTATGACTATATTTGAAAATAGGGTTCAACTTAATAAAAATCAAACCCTATGAAATTAAGTTTACACACTTTACGGGATAGTGTCTTTTGACTGTTATTCACAAAGAATATTTGTCAAACCCTGATTAATTTTTGCCTTGCTGTTATTTTAACTACTGTTCCTAAATCATTGATTGGAAAATTCTATTGAATTATTGGTTAACAGATATACTTTGGATGCATTAAAACTAAATTCATCCATAGTTCTGGTGATAGCAAGAACTTGATCTGAGCTTTAGGCAATATCAAATGTTACATTTTTCGATTTGCCATTCAAATCTATTGTTAGCAGCTATAAGGCTGATTTAGTCAATCTTGGACTATGGTAAATTTAATTGTTTTGTCATCCTCGTAATAGAAAAGAACATTGGGAGCAGCTATTCTCACTTTAGCTTTTGTATTTACTTCAATTTTCTCACCTCGTTTATAGTCATACTTTAAATTGCAGTGATAGTATGTATCGACTCCATTACTTGTTTTATTTAAAACAGTCCATTGTTCCGGCATTGCATTTTGTCCACGAATAATTACCACCTTATGAGATCCATCAGTCGATTCCAAGAGGTAAACAATTCCATCACCTTTAGAACTACCCGAATTACCATTTGCTTCAACTTCTAATTCAAAGTTATAATCAACCCGCTCGATTACCGTACCGGTAGGTGTATACCCTAAATCTGCGTTTCGGTTTGCATTACTCTCTGCCTGAATCTCATCAAAACTCTTTTCCGGTACTTTTACCGTATTATAGACCAAACCCGAGCCTTTTTCAACAAGAATAATTGTCATAAATGTTTCTCCTCTTCTTCTCTTTAAAGCAAGTACCTGATCTGAACTTTGACCAATATCGAATAATGTAGATTCTGATCTGCCGTCCATACTGATTGTCAATTCAAGCTGCCTGGTATCTTCCAGATATTTCCAGGTTCCTGATAATTCAAATCCATCAAAATTGCCATGCATCTTTCCTTTCTTTTCTAAATTCAATCTATCACTTAATTTTTGGATGGTATCACCTGTTTCATAGGTCTTAGCTGCTGAGACCCAGTTATTGGTTAAATATTTTTTCATTTTCTTTTTAGATTGACCGTAGGCTGGATATAAAACGGTATTCAATAAAAAAAGTAAAAGTATTAGTGAATTTTTCATAATTAATTGGGTTTTAAAAGATTGTTTTGTTATTCTCTTTTCTGTTTCCTTATCTTCTGGAATCATACGTATTGTAGTTCTCAATAACTATTTTTCCTTTCATAGGAAATAATTTACTTTTCCCATTATTGACTCCAACAGGAAATCCCTCACCTTCAAAAAGAATTACGATTCTTTCTTCTGTAAACTCCTTTAAAATAACTTCTCCATTGTATAATTCTTTAATATTTAATGATCCGGGTTTTGTGCCGGGTAAAGTAAATGACAGTTTACTACTTTTTACTTTTACATTTGCCTGTTCTGATCTGGATAGCGTTGTTACTTGTTTCTCAAAGTTATTTGGAGTTTTATTATAGATCTCAGAATCATATAAATGAACCAAGACTATAATACCATTCATATTGGTATATTTAAGTTGTATAAAATCATTAAATAATACAACCAGATTACTATATTTAGGGTTGACTTGGTCAAAAACAATTTTTCCCCCTTCAATGGTTGCATCAATTGTAACTCCCGTATTTTTTTTAGTTTTATCCTTCTTTTTTTCCTTTACTACTTGAGTTTTCAAGATTGAAGTTTCTATTTCATTATTGGTACTTGTTTTTGTATCTGATTTGTCATTGCCACAACCTGACAGAATTAAAATCATAGCAAATAAGATCAATATTTTAGTTCTAATAATTATCATGGTTTTCAATTTTTAAATTTCTATATT
>JAUVCP010000250.1 GCA_030590765.1 Flavobacteriaceae bacterium
CAATTCCTTTATAAAAAGTTATTGATTCATGAAGAAAAATTCGAGATATGATAACAATAAATACTGGAAATGTGATAGAAATTAAAGAAAGATTGATAGCAGTTGTTGTTTGGCCAGCAAAATAGATTAAAGTATTAAAAATTGTAATTCCTAATATAGAAACGACAGATAGGTAAAGAATATTTTTTTTTAGTTTTCCCCATTCAGAAATTAATGACCTTAAAGCAAAAGGCAAAAATACAATTACTGCAACAACCCATCTCCAGAAAGCAAGACTAACTGGTGGAATACGATCACTAAGGCCTCGTGCAATAATAAAATTTCCAGACCAAATGATTGTTGCAGCAAGCGCAAAAAGGTAACCTATAATTAATTGACTGTTTTGCTGTTTTATTTTCAATTTATTTCAATATATTTTTATCAGTAACTAACAAAGAATAATTGATAGCCATTTTCAAAATTGCATCACTATCTGTAATCCCCATATCGTTTTCCCTGATCTAAAATCATAATCAATAGGTGCAATAGCAGAATAGGTTTGCATTTTATGTTTGGTTTTATAACCCAAACCATCTAGGATCATATTAAAAGGATCCATAATAAAAAGAGATGTTCCTCCAAGTATTTTTGAGTTTAAAACTTTTTTGTCATTCCTTATTATATTTCCTTTGCACCTAAAAAAAAATTCACCTAGAACAGATCCGACAATTGGAGTAATAAGTAAATCCTGCCACGAAGGAATTTCGGCGAAAGCCTCTATTCCATATTCCCAGAAAAAAGTAGACATGACTGCTGAGTATGCAAAGGATTCCCATTTATTAAAACCACTTCCCCTGGCACTCATAAAATATACTGCGCCTGACCAGGGATGCATGATCCAGTTCAAAAAAAAGTCATCATCATCCCATACTGGACCAGCTCTAACATTATCTTTCCATCGTTGAATCATACCATATTCTAACATTTCCTCCTTATTCCAGTTCGTAAAACTTTCGGGTAAAACCCATAAAATACCAAATGAAGCAATAGCTGCACCCATAAACAACCCTGTATTATAAACCAATCTTTTAGGATCTCTTACCGGGTCATATACCAAATACATTTGTGTATAATCTATTGTATAAGAAGTAGTTAATGGTATATTAATTTCTTTAGAAATTAAATCTATATCATTTTGAAATTTAAGATCTTCACCAAACTGCAAAGATTTACTTTTATGGAAAATATTTGAGACTTCAACCGGTTCATTTTGAGAATAAAATGCCTGACCAATTAAAATGAAAAATAAAAAAAAGTAAAATTTCATGTATATATTCTTATTCAATTATTACGATCATATATAGTTAGTTCTAATTAAAGCATAATTACAAAAAACAAGTTGAAAAACTACATATGTAATAAAGTCTGCAAAGATAATAAGTTAAATGTTTTAACCCGCTTTATTCATAAAAACAATATTTAAATCATAAACTATATTGATTTACAGTAAAATAAGTGTACTATTTTTTAAATCATAAGTACTCAGTTTTGGAATATTTGTAATTTATCTTTGCTTATCTACTTGGTTACGAAACCTTTGAAATAGAAGTCTATATCTGCAAGTACCGATGTTTCGTATCTGCACAAAGCTATAAACATGAATTTTTCGGATTAACAAATGGAATAAACTCATTATTTCTTTTTTCACACTTTTCTACAAAGATTATCAAAGATCAGTCTATAAATTCAAAAATATGTAAAAGCTCTTACACCAAAAGTAAAACGAAATACTAATTATAACATACATTCGTTCTATAAATAAAAGTAGTTTGAAATTCATTTCATGTTATTTTTAAAAACATATATTTGCGCCTAATAAATGAACTCATATAAAATGAATTATATATTATTTGATGGAAGTTCCAGAAATAATTTACTTCCGTTAACCTATACAAAACCTGTTGCTGAAATTAGAATCGGTATTTTAACCATTCGAGAAAAATGGGAAAAACAACTCGGTGCAACTACATCTACCTTGACAGAAGAATACTTGGAAGGTAAATTTCCAATGGTTGAAATGGAGCACAATATAATGATCAATGCTTCAATTTTACCAACAGAACATTTAATAGAAACTGTTTTAAATTTAAAAGTAAATGAAGCCATTTTCAAGGAAAATGAAATTGTGGTATTTTACACATCCGATTCTAATGATGAAGTTGATTTTGACAGCTATACCATTATTGATTATGACAAAGCACTGATCCAAATTAAAAATACCTGGGATATCTTCTCTTTTAATGGAAAAGCTTTAAATGATGATTTTAATTTAATTACAAAAGGAAGAAAATCAGCCTCCATACCAAAAACAGTGCATTGCATTAACAAAGATCAGATCTTTTTAGAGGAAGGTGTTGAAATTGAAATTGGCGTTTTAAATGCTTCTAAAGGCCCTATTTACATAGGAAAACATGCTCAGGTAATGGAAGGAAGTATGATAAGAGGTCCGTTTGCCATGGGTGAACATTCTGTTGTTAAAATGGGTTCTAAAATATATGGCCCCACAACTCTTGGTCCGAAATCAAAAGTGGGTGGAGAAGTTAACAATGTGATACTTTCAGGATATTGCAGTAAAGGTCATGAAGGTTATTTAGGCAATGCAGTTATTGGTGAATGGTGTAACCTTGGTGCAGATACCAATAATTCCAATTTAAAAAACACATATGCTGATGTTAAAATGTGGAATTATGAAAAAGAAAGGTTTATTAATACCGGACTCCAGTTTTGCGGATTGATCATGGGAGATCATTCTAAATGCGGAATTAACACTATGTTCAATACAGGAACAGTTGTTGGTGTAAGTACTAATATTTATGGAAGTAATTTTCCTCGTAATTTTATTCCTTCTTTTTCGTGGGGTGGAGCAGCAGGATTTAAAACTTATAATTTAGATAAAGCCAAAGAAACTGCCCAATTGGTAATTTCACGTAAAAATGAAGATTTTACGGATCAGGATAAAAAGATACTGGAGCATGTATTTGAAATTACAAAAAAATACAGAAACTAAGATATATTCCAATTATTCAAAAGGCATTGTTATTGTTTTAATGGAAATATGAAAAAGTATTATTATTTGAATACTCCTATAAGAACAGAACTTTCTTTGTAAGAATAAATTTGTTTTGATGGTGCTGGACGCCAGTGATAATGAATGAAGTGCCGGAATTGCGTTTACCGAAGAGAAGCGAAGGTAAAAGGAGCATAGGATGGAGCGTTAATAAAACAGTCAGCGACTGTTTTTAGTGAACGAGCCAGATAGCGCATGAGCCATTGAAAAAGTAATCATCATACCTCGTCCAGTAATGATTTTTTTGATTTTTTTTATCCAAAAAAAAAATTAACACATTTACTCAATACCACATTTACCAAATTAGTGGCAGCGCCTTGATACAAAACACTATAATAACTTAAAACACACAAAGAGCTTCATTATAAGCACTTTCAAAACTTAAAGGGTTTAAATTTGTATGTACTTTTTCAGCTGTAAAATAAGATAATAATTTTTCGGTAGGCATATTTCCTGTTAATTCATCTTTGGCCATAGGGCAACCACCAAATCCTTTAATTGCACCATCAAACCTAAAACAACCGGCCTTAAATGCTGCATCTACTTTTTCAAACCATTGGTTGGGATGGGTATGCAAATGAGCTCCGAACTCTATATTAGGATAAAGTGGAATCAAATTTGAAAATAAATAAGAAATTGTCTCACCACTTGCCACGCCAACAGTATCAGAAAGGGATAAGATTTCTACGCCCATTTTTGCAAGAATATCTGTCCATTTTGCAACGATATCAACATTCCATGGATCACCGTATGGATTACCAAACCCCATAGATAAATATGCAACTACTTTTTTATTGGATCTTTGTGCAATGGATAAAATATCATTTAAAATCTTCAAAGATTGCGCTATGGTTTTACCAGTATTACGCATTTGAAAATTCTCAGAAATAGAAAATGGATAACCTAAGTAATGAATTTCATCAAATTTACTTGCATCATTTGCACCTCGAACATTGGCAACAATTGCCAGTAATTTACTCTTTGTTTCTGATAGTTCTAATTGAGACAGAACATCAGCTGTATCTCTCATTTGTGGAATAGCCTTTGGAGATACAAAACTTCCAAAATCAATGGTGTCAAAACCCACTTTTAATAAAGAATTGATATACCTAACTTTTTTCTCTGTTGGGATAAAATGAGACTTAATGCCTTGCATGGCATCACG
Organism: Flavobacteriaceae bacterium; assembly: GCA_030590765.1. Classification (GTDB taxonomy): domain Bacteria; phylum Bacteroidota; class Bacteroidia; order Flavobacteriales; family Flavobacteriaceae; genus Lutimonas. Next base: position 4,272 of record JAUVCP010000250.1, read on the forward strand.
TGGACATTCTATGATCTTGACCTTTCTCATTTAAATTCAAATATACAAGAAAGACTTCTATTTATAAGAAAACAAAATATAAAATCCGATAGCTATAAATACGACTATCTGGAACCAGTGCAAGAACATTTCAAATTGTTTATTCCCTCTCAAAAAAGATGTCAGCTTATCAGAAACAATAGAAACAAAACTAAATACTAAAAAAGCCTGCAACATAAATAATAATCCCAGGATATATATTTGCCTGGTAATATTTCC
>JAUVCP010000298.1 GCA_030590765.1 Flavobacteriaceae bacterium
TCTGCATTGCAAACAATATATTTTTGTACATTGTTTTCTATGGATACGGCATCTAGTTTAAACCAAAAAGGAAATCCTGCTCCACCACGACCACGAAGATTTGAAATTTTAATCTCTTCAATTATTTTTTCTGGGTTGATATTGAAGTCATCTGCTAAAGCATAAAACTTCTTGATGTTATCAATGTTTGAAGTAAGAATGGCTGTTGTATTGGCAGTAATCTGATAAACATTCTTTTGATATTTATCATTCAACATATCCTGCAGATCAGCATCGGTATTTATAGAGTAAGTATTATTGTGAAACATTACTGCATTGTTACTGTGGCAACGACCCAGGCAGGCTGCATGACCAATCTCTTTTTTTTCAAAATGACCTTTCAGTTTGGTATTCACATCATTTTGAGTTCTTGCAACCATGCAAGCAGTACCATTACAAATATGAATTAAATGATCTCTATTTTCAGCTTTGATAAAATCATAGAATGAAGATGTACCTAGAATTACCGAATCATCCAATAAAAATTTTTCTGATAGTTTTTGAAATTCTTCTTTATCAGAATTGTTATGAGACAGGTCTGAGATTTTTTCAAATAAATTTTCTTCCAGTCCTTTTCTCGCTGATAATGAGCGTATATTTTTATTTGACATATTTATGTATAACTAATATTAAGGTGATAAAGTTAATAAATTAAAAATCTATAGGTAGAGAACACTTTCTTAAACTTTTTTACAGATCAAGACTTTGCGATCTCCTTCCAGATCAGTAGTGAAAAACAGGTAGATATCACCACCTTCTTTTAAACCGGTTTTCTTTCTGATCTGAGCAACCGTTTCCGGAAAATTCCTTGTTGTAATATTTGCTTTTTTTGATGGGATCAGCTTCAGTAATCTCTTTTTGTTGTATGGAATATTTTTTAAGATATTAAACCTTCTTCCCGGAAAATCAATCAGTTGCTTTGAAGTATAAAGATGAGAATGTATATGTAACTTTGGTATGTTAAGCATTACAGATACTTCAATAAACCCGCCTGCTTTTAAAATTGCAGCATTTGGTTCGTACAAATATTTTAAAGGATGTGAATAGTTTACTTCTGCATCCATTAGATTAAAATCTAAAATTTGATCTTGTTCTTTTATGATATTGGTAGTTTTAAACTGAATTATTCCATTATAGTTTTTCTCTAAAATATACAATACCTCTTTCACTTCGTTTTGTATTGCAATTATATGGATTTCTTTTACATATTTCAATTCAAATACAGCACTCGATATATCTAAAACAGGAGAAGTTTTTAATAAAATATTATTGGTAAATTGAAACAGAGGTTCTAAGTTATTAGGAATATTTGGTAAACAATCCTCCAGTAAAAAAACCTTTCCCTTTTTATCATTTCGGCGCGAAGGATCTGCATAGATCCAATCAAAGGTTTTATCAGAACTACCGAGATAATCCATACCACTTTTTGCAATGGTTTTGATATTTTCAATCCCTAATATTTTAAAATTATGATCAGTAATAGCTGATAATTTTGTATTGATCTCACAATGTGTAACTTCTTTAAACTTTTCTGCGAAAGCAAAACAATCCACACCATAACCACCAGTAATATCAATAATTGAATCTCCAGATATCAAACCTGCTTTGTATTTTGCTGTAGTTTCAGAGGATGTTTGCTCAATATTTAATTTATTGGGGTAGAAAATATTTTCAGTTTGAAACCAGGTTGGAAGTTTTTTTTCACACTTCTTTTTTGAAATGATCTGTTCAACAATTTCCTTAATAGATACATCAAAAAAAGAAGATCCTTTTAAAACTAATTTAACAGGATCTTTATGAAGGTTTTTATTTATAAATTTCTGAATTTCAGTATTTAATATTCGGTCGTTCAATATTAGTCCATTTGTTTTGTGAGTAGTTTTACAACTTCATTCTCTGTTAAAAACTCTTTTAAGATAACCTTTAAAGCTGTATAAGATGGAACAGCTAAGATCATTCCTACAATACCAAATAACAAACCACTAATAATGATCACTAAAAAAATTTCCAAAGGGTGTGATTTTACACTTTTTGAAAAGATCAATGGTTGACTGAAAAAATTATCAATTAATTGGGCAATGATGTAACCTATAAAAACATAGATAGTTGTTGGTAAAATATATGTTTGAAAATCATATTCTAAATTACTGGTCATAGTTAAAGTTAACATAAGTATTCCACCAATAAGTGGACCAATATATGGTATGATGTTTAGTAGGGCAGCTAAAAAAGCAATTACGATAGCGCTTTTAACTCCAAAAGATAGCAATATAAGTGAGTAAATTGCAAATAAAATGGATAGTTGCACAATAAGTCCGATAAAATACCTCGATAATAACGGGCTTATTTTTCTAAAAGACTTTAATATCCTTTCTTCTTTATTATCAGGAGTTACAGCAATAAATATATTATAAAGAATTCTTTCATCTTTTAGTAAAAAAAAGGTGATAAACAAAACTGAAAATAAACCCATACTCAAAGACCCTAATAATGTTAATACAGAATTGAATAAACTTGGTATGATTTTTAAATTTGATTTAAGATCCATATTTTTTATTTCAGAAAGAACATCAATTCCATTATTAGAAAAATAAGAATCTATTTGAACTAATAATTGCTTGATATTGGTATGTAGTTCATCTGTATTTAAAATGGATATATTGCGACCTTGTTCAAGGATCAAAGGAACAAATAAAGAAATTAAACCAAATATGATCATTATAAAAACAAACATAGTGGTAACAACAGCTAATATTTTTGGAAATTTTAATCTTAAATGTAAGAAACCTACAAAAGGGTGAGCAATTAAGGATAAAACAGCAGCTATAGTCACATACACAATTACTGCCTGAATTTTATATAAGAAGAACAGGATCAAAACTATTCCTACCAAAACCATAATAGTTCTGAGTATACCATTTGCAATTATTTTTGAAGTAAGCTTACTCATTTATGTATTTTTTTAGGTTGTAAATTTAGCAATATATAATTTAATCCAAAATACCTATTTTGATTTGAATTATTAATCAATATGTTTTAATTCCATTACTTTTTTATCATTATCATAAAAAACAAGATTATTCTCATATTTAAAAGTCAGTTTATTATTCGATAAAATTTTACCAATTTTCGAACTAATTTCTAAATTATCTACACATGCCATCATGGTTGAAGCTAAGTGCCCAAATTGAATAGAGTCTTTCTCAACTTTTACACTTCCTCTAAAAGTATTACAACCATCAGTTCCGAAAATATTTTTATTAGTTAAATTAATTTCCATTCTTGGAGCATCCTTTTTAAAATTAGTAGGATTAACTTTGATGCCATCTACTTCTATAATAGCCCAAATGTCATGTAAACGAAAGTCAGGAACATAATTACCACAACCTTTATAAGTTTTATAATCGGTTTCTTTACTTGTTTTAAAATCAACAGCAACCTTGAAATCAAATTTTTGTCCACTCATATTATCTGTACATTCTGTATGATTTAACTGAATAATTATCTCACCGGATTCTGTTACAGCTCGATAGCGTGAAACATCAGCATCCATAGCTTTTACAGGTTCAACAGGAGGCGCATTAAATTCTAATCCATCTAAATTTTTAAAACGGAATCCCTTTTCAAAATCCATATCTAAACTCCAAAAAGGTTCATTTCCAACGGCATAAAAATCAATACCTTGTTGATGTTTCTTTATAAGAAGTTGCTGAAGTTGCGCTTTAGTAGGTTCCATTTCATTTTCCTTTTGTTCGGCCAATTCTTTTAACTTTTGTTCTTGT
>JAUVCP010000287.1 GCA_030590765.1 Flavobacteriaceae bacterium
CAATGTTACAAGGTTTACACTATACATTATAGTTAGGTATTACCTTTGCAACGTCTAAAGAACAAAAGAATAGCAAAAATGAATAGTATAATAAAAAAAAGTATAAAGAAAGCACAGTCGTATCTTGAATATAAATCTATGATTCTGGATTTAATCAAGGAGGGTAAATCAACAGGAACCAATCAAAATGATGATTTGTTGAATTTCACTAGGCTTAATGATAAAAGAATGAAACGACTGGATAAAAAAACCAGGCTTTCAGAGTTTTCAAAAGAAACGATAACAAAAATAGAGAAAGATTTTACATGGCTTGTTTTAACCGAAAGTTGGTGTGGTGACGCTGCACATGTTTTACCTGTTTTAAATAAGTTTTCAGAAACAAATCCTAAGATAGATTTAAAAGTAGTTTTACGAGATGACAATGAAGAATTGATGGATCAGTTTTTAACTTATGGTTCAAAGTCAATCCCTAAATTAATTGTGATTGAAAATAATGCCAATAAAGTTATAGGTTCTTGGGGACCAAGATCTAAGGTGGCTACTAAAATGGTGATGGATTATAAAGAGATGCATGGAAAGATTGATACTGATTTTAAAAAAGATCTGCAAATTTGGTATAATGAAGATAAAGGAGTGAATATTGAAAAGGATATTGTGGAACTAATTGAAGAAATGAAATAACATGATTGTAGATTATAAAACTTTATCAGAAATATCAAAGGTATTTATATATCCATCTAGCAGGAAATTCTATAAAGATGAGATGCCTGAGATTAGGGATAAGATCGAACATTTTTTAAATAATTTTGGAGATGTAGAATCTTTTTTTGAGATCAAATACCAAAGATTTATTATAATTCTTGTTTCTGAAAAAACGCCTTTAACCATTGAACAAAATGATCAATTGGTTACCTTTATTCTTGGGTTAGAGGAGAAGTATGGTATTTCATTATTAGATAAAGTCAATGTTTGTTTTAAACAAGGTGAATATGTACAATTAAAAGAAATATCTGATTTTAAAAAATTAATCAAAAACAGAGGCGTTTCAAAAAACACTATTGTTTTTAATCATTTTGTCAATATCAAACAAGAGTATGAAAACGATTGGGAAATGCCAGCATCAGATAGCTGGGTTTCACATATGTTTTAGGTTTAATTATCAATAGAATTGTTTAGTTTTTCGATAAAAACTTCTAGAGTAATCGCATCATCTATATTATAATCACCGCTTTTTGTTCTGCGTAATGCAGATAGATGTGCGCCTGATTTTAAGGTAATTCCAAAATCATTTGCTAAGGATCTAATATAAGTTCCCTTACTGCAAATAACCCTAAAGCTTACATCAAGTAGTTCAATTTTAGTAATTTCAAATTCGAAAATAGTTGTCTTACGTGATTTGATTTCAGTAGTTTCCCCTTTTCTGGCCAATTCATATAATCGTACACCATCTTTTTTGATAGCAGAATACAATGGGGGCTTTTGATCAATCTCACCAATAAACAAATTTGTGGCGTCTTTTATAGTTTTATCTGTAAGATGTTCTGTTGGAAAGGTTTTGTTGATCTTTGTTTCCAGATCAAAGGAGGGAGTGGTAGCCCCTAAAGTAATCGTCCCGGTGTACTCTTTGGTTTCTGCTTGAAGCAGATTTAATTTTTTTGTGAATTTTCCGGTACAAATTATGAGTAAACCTGTTGCTAAAGGATCTAAAGTTCCGGCATGACCGACTTTTATTTTTTTGATATTGAATTTTTTACGAATTACCCATCGTAGTTTATTTACCACCTGAAAAGATGTCCAGTTTAAAGGCTTGTCAATTAAAATTAATTGTCCGTTTTTAAAATCATCAACATCCATCATACATAAAAATAGGAGTAGGCAATAGCAATTAAACCAACAATAAAACAATAGATTGCAAAATAGTGGAGTTTACTTTGTTTAACTAAACTTATCATCCAGCTGCAGGCAATTAAACCGGAAATAAAGGCGGCGATAAAACCCAATCCCATACTTCCAAAATTTGCACTTTGAAAATTGATTTCACCTCCCATCAAATCTTTTGCAACTTTTCCAAAAATTAGAGGAACTACCATCAAAAATGAAAACCGAGCAGCTTTTTCTCTGTCAACGCCCAGTAACACAGATGTTGATATGGTTGCTCCTGATCTTGAAATACCTGGTAACATGGCAATTGCCTGTGAAATACCTACGATAAATGCATTTTTATAAGAAACATTTTTTTCTGTGTTTTCAGCTTTATCTGCCAAAAGTAAGAGCAGAGCAGTAATAAGCAGCATAAATCCAACCATTAATAAATTCCCATTGAAAAAAGCTTCCAGTTGTTTTTCAAACATCAGACCAATAACAACAGCTGGGATCATTGAAATAATAATTTTCAACGAGAATTTAGTTTCATCATTCCATTGAAATTGAAATAAACCTTTGATAATTTCTATAACCTCTTTTCTAAATACTACCATGGTACTTAAGGCAGTTGCAAAGTGTAAAACTACTGTAAAGGTTAAACTTTCCTTTGGTAAAGCATTGTCACCAAATAATACTTTTGCAATTTCTAAATGCCCACTTGAAGAAACCGGTAAAAACTCAGTCAAACCTTGAATAATACCAAGGATCAATGCTTCTAAATAACTCATAAAAAGTTTAAATAAAAATTATTTTGTTTTATTTGGATTAGCCATTATGGCATAGACTTCAATAGCAAGTCCTATTAAAACTAGAGTAGGAGCCAGTCTTATTCTTCTGAAATTATAAATTTCTTCATTAAAAATATTTGGATCATCGCTACCACCTCCTGCCATCAAAGCAAAACCAATCATGATCACAACAATACCTGCTATCATGATCATATAATTTCTTTTCTCAAATAAAAATTCTCCTTCCTTTTTTTGTTTTTGTTTTGCCATTTTTAAATTATAATTTGATTAAAAGGGTTCACCTAATAATAAAGTTCATCTGTTCTTAAGTTTAAGAAACGCTGGGTTGCAAAAAACGTACTAAACCATGTAATTAATACTCCGATAAGGAAAATAACACCAAACAAGCTAGCTATTTCAATTCTATTTTCTATAACACCAAATTTTGGAAATTGATTGTTTAAATAATACAGAACAACTGAAAGTTCAATCAATGCCAGAATTGCTCCAATAATACCAAGTCGGACACTTCTCCATATAAAAGGTCTTCTGATAAACTTTTTTGTAGCCCCCACCATTTGCATTGTCTTTATGGTAAATCGTTTGGAGTAAACAGATAGTCTTATAGAGCTGTTAATCAAAACGATAACAATCAATGTTGCCAAAGAGCTAAATATAAGTATAAACAAACTTATCTTTTTAACATTTTTGGTTAAGAGGTCAATAAGTGGTTTGTCATAAGAAACCTCAGATACAAACTGATTGTCTTTATATTTCTTTTCAATTTCCCTCATTTTTTCAGGAGTAACAAAATCTGCTTTTACGTTAATGTCAATTGCATTTTGTAAAGGATTATATCCTAAAAAATCCATAAAATCTTCACCATTTTGTTTTTTGTAGATCTCAGCAGCTTCATCTTTTGAAATAAACTTTGTGCCCTTGGTAAAAGGTTCTGCATCAATGGAAACCTGTAAGTTTAAAATATTATCTTTTTTTACATCATTTTTCAAAAATAAGGTTATTGCAGCCTGTTCTTTAAAATAATTGGCAACTTTTTTTGTGTTTATCACCAGCAAACCTAATATTCCTAATAAAAAAAGGACCAAAGAAATACTTACTATCACGGAAAAATAAGAGGATCTTAATCTTCTTTTTTGATATTTTTCAAAAGATGTACTCATGAATATTCACTAATTATTGCGTGCTGCAAGGTAATTAATTCCATTTATTTAACAAGAAAAATAATTTGATATGTTTTTATTCTTGAATAGATAAA
>JAUVCP010000090.1 GCA_030590765.1 Flavobacteriaceae bacterium
CCCGTTTTAGCAGGGCTAGCAATCAGTATTGAAATAAATCCACTATTATTTATGCTTCCAGCAACCATTGCCGGATCGTTAGCATTTATGTTACCTGTTGCCACGCCACCAAATGCAATTGTATTTGGCACCAACCGTTTACATATCATTGATATGTCTAGAACAGGTTTCTTTTTAAACATTGTTGGGATTATTATTGTTACACTTGCCACCTACTATTTAGGAACAATCATTTTTAATATTCAGTTAGACACAATTCCGTTATGGGTAAAATAATTGATAGTGATATTTTCGGAAAAGCCTTATTAGATTATCAATCAGGTAACTATACTGAAGATATTATTACACATTCAACTATTTCCGGTAAAGATGAGATGGAATTACCCTGGCTTTTTCGAACTTTTGATGAAATGCCTTTGCTGGAACAAACAGCCTTAAAAATATGTAAAGGGATAGTATTGGATGTTGGCTGCGGAGCAGGATCTCACAGCCTTTATCTGCAAAAAAAGAATATTAAAGTAAAAGCTATCGATATTTCGGAAGGTGCTATTGAAGCCTGCTTCAAAAGAGGTGTGAAAAATGTCAAAGTTCAAAATATATGGGATATTAAAAATGATAAATATGATACTATTTTAGCCTTAATGAATGGTGTAGGAATTAGTGGTGATCTTGCAAATCTGACTCCATTTTTAAATCATTTAAAAACCTTATTAACAATAAACGGACAAATAATTATGGATTCATCTGACGTAATTTATATGTATCAAGATGAATTTGGAGAATTTCATATTCCAAAATGGAAAAACTATTATGGTGAAGTAACCTTTGAGTTTCAATATAAGAATGAATTTAGCGAAAAGTTCAAATGGCTTTTTGTTGCATTTGATATTTTACAAAAACATGCAAAAGAAGCTGGTTTAGAATGTGAATTGATTAAAGAAGGTTACCATTATGATTATTTAGCAAGATTAAGTAAAAAATAAACATCTCTATTGCTCTTTTTATGTTTCATATTAACCTAACCCTCTGCTTTCACTTTTCTTTTTAGCCATACCAATAGTAAACAGGAGATCAATAATAGATTTCCCATCAAATAAAAAAATTCATTACAATAAGGAATACCCCAATAATCACAACTTCAAGTCCATTTGTTTTACTCTTTTCAATAAGGTGAACTATAGACATTTCCAATAAAAATATACCAATACAAAGTGCTGCAAAAGAGGAAACAAATTTAACATTAATGTTGTTTTATATCCATTAGAAAAAGTAAATGATTATATTTGAGATAAATAATCTACCAATGAGAATTTTAATACTTGCAGTTTGCATATTATTTATAAATACCATTTATTCACAAGGAAATAAATCTACGAAAGATGCAATTAAGTTTCAAAAAAATATAAATAAAGAATTCTCCAATAAAGAGAAAAGTCCATTAACCGACGATGACCTTAAACAGTTTAACGAATTAGATTTTTTCCCAATTGACACTAATTTTATTGTAATTGCCAATCTGAAGTTTCACAAAGACAGCAAAACTTTTAAAATGCAAACCACTACAGACAGGTTGCCCATTTATAAGATTTATGCTACAGCTTCATTTAATCTTAAAGGCAGAGAGTTTAATCTAAAAATATATCAAAACGTAAAACTAATACAAACTGCTGATTTTGAGGATTATCTATTCTTACCGTTTACCGATAGAACCAATGGCAAAACTACCTATGGTGGAGGTAGATATATGGATCTAGAAATATCAGATGGAGACACTATCCTTATTGATTTTAATCAGACATATAATCCATCATGTGCCTATAATGCAAAATATTCATGCCCTATTCCACCAAAAGCCAACCACCTAGATATTGATATTAACGCTGGAGTAAAAAAATATAAGGATCATTAAAAAAAATCCTTGTAAATTACTTTTTAACAGCAGTATATCTTATGATCTCTGCTTTTTCAACAGTAATCAAACCTCCTGAATTTGATAATTCAAACATTTTCTCAACTGTTTTTATAAAGTCTCTGATCTTATTTTCAACATCAATTACTTCAACAATCAAAGGAAAATCTTGAGAAATTGTAAATAATTTAGCTGAATTAATTTTTGAATTTGCACCAAATCCCATAATACCTTTTGTTACTGTAGCACCGGACAGACCATATTCTTTAGCTTTAAAAACAATTGCCTCGTACAGCGGAATATTGCCCAACTTATTAGATTCACCAATAAATATTCTCAATAGTTTAGCATCAGAATTATTTTTCATAATTAAACCATTTTTATTAAAGTCATACCCAAAAATACGGCTAATAAACCAAATAATATACTCACAGTTATATAACTAATACCATATAGATATTGACCTTCCTGTAACATAGACATAGTCTCTAAAGAAAAAGCTGAAAAAGTGGTAAATCCTCCACAAATTCCTGTTGCAAGAAATAACCTCCATTCAGGCGATAAATTAAACCTGTCGGTTAAACCAAAGATAATTCCAATGATTAAACTACCTAAAATATTGACCGTTAAAGTACCATATGGATAAGTAGATAAAACTTTTGACTGAATAAAAAGCGTCATTAAATATCGAAGTATTCCTCCAATAAAACTCCCAATTCCAATCAATACAGCTATTCTCATTCTACATCTTAATTTTCTCCGTTAAAAGTTATATCGTCAACATCAATCCAGTTCCATTTTCCGGTAATAGTTCCCTTGTTAAGAGTAACAATTCCCGGGTTTGATCTTACAATTGTTTTAAGGGTTGTTTCATCACAAAACAACAGTTCAAAATCTAAATTGTACTTATTCTTAATTTTAAGATAATCTTCATTTGTTGAAGCGGAAAAGCAATAAACGGTAAAGCCATTTTGCATTGCTTTATCGGATACCTCTTTGATATTCAACCAACCTTTTTCATTTGACTTTTGAAGATTGTAGGATACAATAAGCATCAACCTTTCCTTTTTCATCAATTTATCAGTAATATCTTCCCCATCTGTCTCCATAGTGAAATCATGAATGGGAAGTTCATATCCCTTTTCAACAAGTCGTGTTTTTCTATCAACGAAAGTTGCTCCGTCTATATCCCACGGTTTTTCTTCTGTGGTAAAAACCTGATCTTTACCATTTACATTATAAACCCAAGTATCTTCATAAACTGCCTTGGCGGCACCTTCAGGGTAGATCATTCCTTCCGGAATATTCTTACCAATTGCATAAGCTCTAAAATCAATAAGTGGCAAATGTTTTAAAACATGATAGGTGATGAAAATAAAAACCAATAAAGCTAAAACAGAAATCCTTTTTACAAATTTCTCAGAAATTACAGGCTGGATATCATAAACCCGGATAATTAAAAATATTACCAGTGCAATTAAAATAATGTTTTTATAAAATGTTTCCCATGGAGTTAATTGTACCGCATCTCCAAAACAGCCACAATCTGTAACTTTATCAAAATAAGCTGAATACCAGGTTAAAAACAGAAATAAAACTGTTATAAAAAATAAACTCCACTCCGTAAATTTCTCATTAAAAACAACAAATAACATAACCCCTATCATGATCTCTGCCTAAATCATAACAACAGAAAATTGTAATGCATATGGACTTAAAAATTCTATATTTAAAACATCCGCACCAAAATACTCTTCAAACTTATAAGAAGAACCTAAAGGGTCAACCAGTTTTACAAATCCCGAAAAGATAAAAGTGACTGAAACCAGAAATCTGGCTATTTGGGTAATGATATTCATATTGATTTAGTCTTGATTATCACTCATTAAAATTAAAGCAAAAATGGCATAATTGATCATATCCTGATAATTGGCATCAATTCCTTCAGAAACAATTGTTTTCCCTTTGTTATTTTCTATTTGTTTTACACGAAGTAATTTTTGTAATATCAGATCTGTTAAAGAACTTACACGCATTTCACGCCATGCTTCACCATAATCATGATTTTTATTCTCCATCAATGATTTTGTTTCTGCAATATGCTTATCATATAATTGAGAAGCATCTTCCACATCCATATCAGGTTGATCTGCAACCCCTTTTTCAAATTGAATCAATGCCATTATTGAATAATTAATAATTCCAATAAATTCAGGTATTTCATCTTCTTCAACTTTTCTTACATTATTTTCCTGAAGTTGTCTGATTCTCTGAGCCTTGATAAAAATTTGATCGGTTAAAGATGGTAACCGTAAAATACGCCATGCACTTCCGTAATCGGTCATTTTATCAACAAAAAGTGCTCGGCACTTAGCAGTTACTTTATCGTATTGCTGAGATGTTTTTTGCATATATATATTTAAAAAAGGTGTTTTACTAATTTTTTTAATCGAAACGAATTTATAAAAAATCTAATGAAATAATAGTTTTCGATTGTTTATTTTTACAAAAGTTTTAAAATATAAAGTATGCAACGAATAGCTGTTTTTTGTGGTTCAAGTATCGGTTTCAAACCAGATTATGCCATGGACGCTAGAAAAGTGGGGGAATTTTTTGCCAAAAAAAATATTGGCTTGGTTTATGGCGGAGGAAAAATTGGAATGATGGGTGTTTTGGCAGATACCATTATGGAAAACAATGGAGAAGTAATAGGAGTAATTCCAAATTTATTGCGGCATGAAGAAGTTGCTCATACCAAGATCACAAGAATGATCGTGACAAAAAAAATGTCAAAAAGAAAAGTGAAGATAAGCAAAATGGTGGATGGATATATTGCTCTTGCAGGTGGTTATGGTACCTTAGATGAAATATTTGAAGCACTAACACTTGGACAATTAGGTATAGAGAATAAGCCAGTAGGCATTTTAAATACAAATGGTTTTTTTACTCCAACTTTAAATCAATTAGATCATATGGTAAAAGAAGGTTTTTTAAAACAAAGCAATAGAGACATGCTTTTGGTAAGTGATAAAATTGAAGACCTGATCTTAAAAATGGAGAATTATCAGGCTCCTAAAGTGAGTAAAGTTGTAAATACAGTTGCTAGCAGATAAGAAAACCAACATGAAAAGTATCAATTGTAAAGGAAAATTAATTGATTTGACCAGCCCAAAGGTGATGGGGATTTTAAATCTTACCCCGGATTCATTTTACGATGGTGGAAAATATAAATCCGAAAAGGATATTCTTCAACAAACTGAAAAAATGATATTAGAAGGTGCAACTTTTATAGATATTGGTGCTTACTCTTCAAGACCCGGAGCTATTCATATTAGTGAAGAAGAAGAGTTATCAAGATTGCTTCCTGTTTTAGAATTGATCCTCCAAAATTTTCCCAACTTATTGATTTCTATTGATACATTTAGAAGTAATATTGCTAAAATTGCTATTGAAACAGGCGCTTGTATGATCAATGATATTTCTGCAGGAAATTTAGATGACAATATGTTTAAAACCATTGCAAGTTTACAGGTTCCTTATATAATAATGCATATGAAAGGAAATCCAAAAAATATGCAAACCAATGTTGATTATAATAATCTGATCAATGATATTATTTATTATTTTTCAAAAAAAATAAATGAATTAAGAGCTTTGAATATAAATGATGTTATTATTGATGTTGGATTTGGCTTTAGTAAAACAATCGATCAAAATTATGAGTTGCTCAGCAATTTAAACCTTTTTAAATATCTAGAATTACCAATTTTAACTGGAGTATCAAGAAAATCAATGTTGTATAAATTTTTAAACATAACATCTAATGAAGCCTTAAATGCGACCAGTATTGCTAACACGATTGCTTTACAGCAAGGTACCAATATTTTAAGAGTTCACGATGTGAAAGAGGCCATACAAACAATTAAAATTTTAGAAAAAACCAACCTGATCTAACATGAGAAACAAATATTTGATTTACATTATTTCTTTTTTATTTTTAATAACAAGTTGTTCTAAAAAAGATATACAATTACCTCTTATTGATTCCGATGGACTTTCTGAAATATATAATCATTCCAGTATTTGGTTGTTCTTTGAAAAAAACGAAAAAGATACTTTGGCTGTTTTAAACAAAAATAATAAGATAATTAACACCCATTGGCTGCTAAATATTGACAGACGTTTGACCATGAAATATGTTGTTCCTGCATTAAGTGAAATGCAAAAGGCAAAATACAAACCTTCCATGCATGGAAAAGAAGGAACTTTTATTTATTTTGCCTATGCAAATACAAAATCAAATAATATTTCATTGATCGAATTCAAACCTACTAATTTCATATTATCAGAAAAGAAAATTAAAGATATTGTAAATGATGATCAAATAATAAAGATCAATCTTCAAAAAAATAAAATATTGATAAACAATATTTTAACAGATCTTGATCATGTTAAAAATATTTTGAAAGATTATAAAAATAAAGATTCTCTAAATAACAGTAGAATATTTTTAAAATACAATGAAGGTATTAGTTATCAAAAGTATTTACAAACCAAAATGATACTATCAAAAATTAATATGGCTATTGATTCTACTGAAAATATTTATAGTATAAAATAATTCATACATTTACAAAAACTACATTTATATTGGACGCAATTAATTTTTTAGATATCGGTTTTTTAGATATTTTGGATATCGTTTTGGTTGCTGTGTTGCTTTTTTACATTTTTAAATTGATAAGAGGTACAGCAGCAATTAATATTTTTATTGGAATTGCCATTATCTATTTGATCTGGAAATTGACTCAGGCACTCGAAATGGAACTATTAAGTGATATTTTAGGCAAATTTCTGGGAGGTGGTTTTATTGCGTTGATCATTGTTTTTCAACAGGAAATCAGAAAATTTTTATTGATGCTTGGCTCTACAAATATTGCTACTAAAAAAGGGCTGATGAAAAAATTTAGCTTCTTTAATACAGAAATTGCTCCAAATGATCATATTGACATCATCGTTAGTTTTTGCGAAGATATGTCAAGGATTAAAACTGGTGTTTTAATCGTTTTACAAAGAAATAATAGTCTTGATTTTGTAAAAATGACAGGTGACAAAATGCATATTGAAGTGAACAAACCTATTTTGAAAAGTATTTTTTATAAAAACAGTCCGTTACATGATGGTGCTGTGATCATTGATAATAACGTTATTACAGCCACAAGAGTAATTTTACCCATTGACAACACCATTGAAATTCCGGCACATTTTGGTTTGAGACACAGAGCCGCTTTGGGCATAACCGTTAGATCAGATGCTTTATCTATTGTAGTTTCTGAAGAAACCGGTCAGATTTCATATATTAATAATGGTGCATTTGTACTTTTTGAAGATGGACAGGAATTAATTGAAATTATCAAAGACGATCTGAATTAAGAGTTTCTCATGCGTGATAAAACCATTTTTGAAACGACACGACTCACAATCAGACGTTTTAAGCATTCTGATGCATCTGATTTTTTTGATATAATGGGTAATCCTAATGTAATGAATCCCATTCCATTAAAAACTTTATCTCAAATAGAAAGTGATGAAAAACTACAGGAGCTTATCGGTTATTACACATTAAACTACTACCAGCTTGAAGCTGGTAGATTTGGTTTCCGACTAAAGTCGGCTTAAGATTCTCCTATTTCAAAATTACCATCCTCCTTCTCTATATCTTGGTTCTTGATATACTCCATAATAACTTCATCTGTTATATT
>JAUVCP010000019.1 GCA_030590765.1 Flavobacteriaceae bacterium
TCCGTTTGAAGAATTTGAATAATTTTATCACGATAGTTTCCTTGTATGATAATTTCACCATCCTTAACACTGCCACCAACACCACATGTGGTTTTAAGTAATTTAGCTAATGATTTTAGATTAGATTCTGTTCCACGGAACCCTTTGATTACGGTTACAGTTTTACCTCCCCGTCCTTTATTTGAAAAATGAGCTTCCAGATATTGATCTTTGGCATCTAATGTTTCTTGGTCATTTTCAGCAAAAGCGGAAAAATCTTCATTTTCGTTGGTAGAAAATACAAACCCCCCAAGATCAGATAAACTGTTTAATTTCTTTTTTGCCATTATATTTTTCTAATTAATTTATAAATTCCAAATAGCAAGAACAATATACCTGTAATAAGGACTCCTAAAAAACAATAATAACATTGATCCTTTAGTTTTATAGAAACCAGTGCTAAAAACATGGATGCCAGAATAAGTTTTTGCGGACTAGAACTATTCATTCTTTTTAATTTTATTCCATGCCATAATTAAAATGGCCAAAGTTTCAAATACCAAACCCGTTGCTAAAATCACAGAGGCTTGATTCCATTTTAGTATTTTCCCAATAGCACCAATTATAATTAATAAAAAGCCGAATGTAAAAAATGAAATTACTTTTTTACTCATGTTAATTTTATTTTCTATAAAAAGGTAACAAGTACGAAATGGTATAATTAAAACCAAAACCATTGTTATTTAAATAGACTTTGTTAAAACCAGGAACATATAAGTTTTTGAAATTTTCAGGTTCTTTTGAAGTCACCATCTGATTCCATCTAAAACTAAAACCCATAAAAACATTGTGTAAAATCTCAGCTTTAAGACCTAAAACAAACTCTATCCATTGGGCATTTAATCCATTGTATGCAACTGGAGTTGTAATGGTTTGATTGGGTAAAAAAGGATCTGCATTTATGGTGTATTCATTCAATGTTTGGTCAAAAGTGCTAAATGCATAACGCAAGCCAACTACAATCATATTTTCCATACCAATCCAGTTTTTGTATGCATTAAAATCTACACCTGCTTTTATATACTGTCCGTTGGTGTAAAACTCAAAATAATCTTCTTTGCTGGTAGCTTCTGAATATCCTAATTCTGCAGCAGCATAAAATCGTTTTGTGACCCTAAAGTCGCCAACAAATTCCAATCCTTTTTTGTCATTATCGAAAAGAGAGTAAACAGGCTGAAAAATATCAATACCAACTCTTAAACCATATCGGTCTTTATATTTTATTGTATCCTTTGTTTTATCCTGCGAAAAAGCAGAAAAAAACAGGAATATAAATAATATACTAATGAAATATTTTAACATGATCAGAATTTTGATTTAGTATATCTTGAGGGTCTTTAACTGTTTCAATTGATCTGATCCAGTTGTCATTATCGTTAATCAAAGATGCTGTAACATCGTAATAAAGTGTTTTATAACCGCAAGATCTTGACACAAAAACATCTTCACGAATATAATTCAGATCAAAAACATCTTCATTGTCATTGGTGTCGTCCTGATCGTTTGCATTTAGTATTAATTTGAAACTTGTAATATCTTCAGTTACCTTTACAGGGATTGCAATAGAATCTGTTAAAGCTGTAATTGTTTCATTAGTATAATCTCCATCAATACCTTCGATCTGAACTTTTAAATTAATTACTTTTTTATACTCCGTTGGATTTTCATGATCAAAAAATCTGATGATCAAATGTGGAGTATTCTCTTCTATGCATATATCATCTCTTTCACAACTCCAAATTAAGGAAAGCAAAAGGGAAAATAGAGTGATATATAGCGCTTGTTTTTTCATTAATTATTATAATTTTAGTCAGATAAAGATATGTTATTTACTATTTTTAGAATTTATCAAATGTACATAAATTAACGTTTAATCAATAATACTACATTTTCAACATGATGTGTTTGAGGAAACATATCCACAGCCTGCGTTTTAATAATTTTGTAATCTTCATTCATCAAGGCCAGATCTCTTGCTTGTGTTGCAGAATTACAACTTACATAAACAATCTTTTTAGGTAAAATTTGTAAAATTTGTTCCACAACTTTTTTATGCATTCCATCTCGTGGAGGATCTGTGATAATTACATCAGGGATGCCATTTTGCTGAATAAATTCTTTGGTAAAGATCTTAGCCATATCTCCAACAAAAAATTCTACATTATCAATATGATTTAATTTTGCATTTTCCTTCGCATCTTCAATAGCTTCGGGCACTGATTCTACCCCAACTATTTTTTTTGCTTTTTTAGCAATAAATTGAGCAATGGGTCCGGTTCCGGTATATAGATCGTAAACCAGTTCATCACCTTTCAGATCAGCAAAATCACGAGCAATTTTATATAATTCATAAGCCTGCTTTGAATTGGTTTGGTAAAATGATTTGGCATTGATCTTAAATCTAAGACCTTCCATCTCTTCAAAAATATGATCTTCTCCTTTAAAAACTATGACATCCTGATCGTAAATGGTATCATTTCCTTTGTTATTGATAACGTATTGTAGCGAAGTAATTTCAGGAAATTTTTCAGCAATATAATTTAACAGAAGTCCCCGTTTTTCTTTATCATCTTCAAAAAACTGCACAACTATCATAATATCTCCAGTCGATGCAATTCGGATCATTAAAGTACGTAAAAGTCCGTGTTGATGTCTTGGATTAAAAAATGAAATGTCATTCTTTTTAGCAAATTCTTTAATGGAATTTCTGATTGCATTAGAAGGGTCTTCCTGCAGGTGACATTTATCAATATCTAAAATCTTATCCCACATTCTTGGGATATGAAAACCACAGGCATTCTTATTGTCAAAATCCTTCCCGCTTTTAATTTCTTCATTGGTTAGCCATCTGGAATCAGAAAAAGAAAATTCCATTTTATTGCGATAAAAATAAATATCCTCACAACCGGCAATAGGTGTAATTTCAGGTAATTCTAAATGGCCAATTCGAATTAGATTATTGGTAACTTCTTTTTGTTTGTAAAAAAGCTGTTCATCATATTTCATGTTTTGCCATTTACAACCACCACAAACACCAAAATAATCACATACAGGTTCGGTTCTTTTATCGGATAATTTATGAAACTTTACAGCTTTGCCTTCAAAAAAGGATTTTCTTTTTCTGCCGGTTTGTACATCAACAATATCACCTGGAATTGCGTTGGATAAAAAGATTACTCTTCCATCAGGGGACTTAGCAACAGCTTTGCCTTTTGCAGCTGTATCAATAACTTTAATATTTTCAAATAAATGAAATTTCTTTTTTCTTGCCATGTGGCAAAAGTAAGTCATTTTTATGATTTTTTGATAGGTTTAATATCAACCTTGTTTTATAAAATTGTTTAGTTTTACAGGAAGATGAAAAGCAAAAAGCTTCGAAAAATAATCCATATTGATATGGATGCATTTTATGCGTCTGTAGAGCAGATGGATCATCCTGAACTAAGGGGAAAGCCTCTTGCAGTAGGTGGAGCTAGTGAAAGAGGAGTTGTTGCTGCGGCAAGTTATGAAGCCAGAAAATTTGGAGTTCGATCTGCTATGAGTGGAGTCATGGCGAGAAAGAACTGTCCGCAATTGTTATTTGTAAAACCTAGATTTACTAGATATAAAGAAATAGCAAAGCAAATAAGAAAGATCTTTTTTGAATATACAGACCTTGTTGAACCACTTTCCTTAGATGAGGCTTATTTAGATGTAACCCATAATAAATTAGGTAAGCAATCGGCAACATTGATTGCCAAGGAAATTAGACAAAGAATTTTAGATAAGGTTGGCTTAAAAGCATCTGCAGGTATATCTTCGAGTAAATTTATTGCAAAAATAGCCTCAGATATCAATAAACCAAATGGTCAAAAAACGATTCCGCCTGAAGAGGTAATCCAGTTTTTAGAAGAATTACCTATTGAGAAATTCTTTGGAATTGGGAAAGTGACTGCTTCTAAAATGTTTCAATTAGGAATATTTACAGGAAAGGATCTAAAAAGTAAACCTTTAGAATTCTTAATAGATCATTTTAAAAATTCAGGAGAGCATTATTTCAATATTGTAAGAGGTATTCACAACAATGAAGTAAAACCGAATCGAATCCAAAAATCAATTGCGGCTGAGCATACTTTTGCTAAGAATCTCACCTCAGAGGTTTATATGCTGGAGAGACTGGAAAAGATTGCTGAAGAATTAGAAAATCGATTGAACAGATCAAAAGTAGCGGGAAAAACAGTAACCTTAAAGATCAAATATAGTGATTTTACAACGGAGACCAGAAGTAAAACCTTGCCATATTTTATCAAAGATAAAGTAGTGTTGCTAAGCACGGTTAAAGACCTATTGTACCAAGGAAAAATAAAAAATTCGGTTAGATTATTGGGAATTTCGGTAACGAATTTAAACAACCAGACTAAAAAGAAAGAAGAGGTTATGGATGTGCAACTGAAGTTTGAGTTTTAAACAGAATGAGGGTTTCACTTTAAGTGAAACCCTCATTAAAAATTCTATTTAAAAAACAAATAGTCCTTATAACTGTGGTCCGGCAGCAACTAATGCTTTACCTTCATCGTTATCAGTATATTTATCAAAATTATTAATGAACAAACCAGCTAATTCAACAGCTTTTTTATTCCATTCTTCAACGTCTTTATAGGTATCTCTAGGATCTAGAATGTTAGTGTCTACACCTTCTAATTTAAGAGGAATTTCAAGATTGAATATTGGCAAGTTTTTAGTTTCAGCCTTTTCAATTGAACCATCTAAAATTCTGTCAATAATTGCACGAGTATCTTGAATAGAAATACGTTTTCCTGTACCGTTCCATCCTGTGTTTACCAAATAGGCTTCTGCTTCGTGTGCTTCCATTTTTCTTACTAGCTCTTCACCATATTTTGTTGGGTGTAGAGAAAGGAAAGCAGCGCCAAAACAAGCAGAGAAAGTTGGTTGAGGAGAAGTAATTCCACGCTCTGTACCAGCTAATTTTGCAGTAAATCCTGATAAGAAATGATATTTAGCTTGTTCCATAGTTAATTTAGCAACAGGAGGCATCACACCAAAAGCATCTGCAGTTAGGAAGATAACCTTATTTGCGTGTCCTGCTCTTGATTTAGGCTTTACAATATTTTCGATATGATAAATAGGATAGGATACACGAGTATTTTGTGTAACAGAAACATCTGTAAAATCAATTTTACCGTCTTTATCAAGTGTAACATTTTCAAGAAGTGCGTCACGGCTGATAGCTCCGTAAATATCCGGTTCAGCTTCTTTATCAAGGTTTATTGTTTTAGCATAGCATCCGCCTTCAAAATTGAATATTCCATTGTCATCCCAGCCATGTTCATCATCACCTATTAACTGACGATTAGGATCAGTTGAAAGGGTAGTTTTACCTGTACCTGATAAACCAAAGAAAATAGCAGTTTTTCCATCATCACCAACATTTGCAGAACAATGCATTGCAGCCATTCCTCTTAATGGAAGATAGTAATTCATCATTGCAAAAATTCCTTTTTTCATCTCACCACCGTACCATGAACCACCAATAACCTGCATTTTCTTGGTTAAATTGAAAACAGTAAAGTTTTCTGAGTGTAAATTATGTTTTTTCCAGTCTTGATTAGTCGTTTTAGAACCATTCATAGAAACGAAGTCAGGTTCACCGTAATTTGCTAATTCTTCTTCTGTTGGACGAATAAACATATTTTTTACAAAATGTGCCTGCCATGCAACTTCCATGATAAAACGAACTTTAAGACGAGAATCTTCATTTGCACCGGCAAAAGTGTCCATCACAAAAAGTCTTTTGCCCGTAAGTTGTTTTGTAACAGTATCTTTCAAATCGTTCCAAACTTCAGGAGTTGTTGGTTTGTTGTCATTTGGAGATTCTGGTGTGGTCCACCACATAGTATCTCTTGTCACATCATCTTTAACAATAAACTTATCCTTAGGAGAACGTCCTGTAAATATTCCTGTCATTACATTAACAGCATCTAATTCAGACAGTTGTCCTTTTTCAAAACCTTTAAGTTCTGGCTTCATTTCCTCCTCGAAAAGTTGTTCGTAAGAAGGATTGTGAATTATTTCTTCAACATTTTTTATTCCTAAGTTGTCTAAATAAGTTGTTAGTGATTTTTGTGAATTTTCCATAAAATAAGATAGATTAATATTAATTTTTTTCAGTCAACAAAATTACTAAATTTTTAAGTAACATTTATGACATTTATCAGGCTTTGTTAATTAATTTGATTTTATAAAGGAGTAAAGTATCCTTAACCACCCAAAGATAAAAAAAATTCCTCCCAAAGGGGTTATAAACCAGATATTTTTTGCGGATACATGACCAGCAGTAATTGCAAAAATGGATCCTGAAAAGAATAAAATTCCAAGAAGGAATGAGTAACTAATTGTGTTTTTAGTTTTTAATGAAAAACCGGAATAAGTATTTACAAATAGAAGTACAATAACATGATACATCATATATCTAACCCCTGTTTCAAAACTTTTCAGACCATCCGGATCCAGAGTGTCTTTTAAAGCATGAGCTCCGAAAGCTCCTAATACTATTGCTAGCATACCCAAAAATGCCGTTATTGTTAAATTGTATTTCATACGTTATCTATTTGTTTGAAATTAAAAATATAAATGTATTCATTAATTCCATTAAATCATTTGTTAATTTTGTAAAAATTAAAATTATGGGAAAAGGAGATAATTCATTGATTTTAGTTTTAACTACCAGTTTATTGCATGAGATCCATATAGTAAAGTCGCTATTAGCAAGCTACGGTTTAAACAGTTAGATTATTGATGAAAATATTGATCTGGTCTATGGGAGATCTATATTTGAAGGGTTTAAATTAAAGGTTAATATTTCGGATAAAGAAAAAGCAATTGAGATATTGGAGGAATTGGATTTCAGTTAAATTTATTGCAATTGGTATGCGAATAATGGTCTGTGATTTAAGTATCATTTTTTTGTTGATTTATATTAAAAATTAGCATTGTTTATGTAAGCAATATTCGTAATTTCGTATGTGTTTTTAAAAATAAATTAGATTGTGAAAAAGATTTTAGTTATAGGAGCGGGGCGTTCAGCTTCTTCTTTGATCAAGTATCTGTTAGATAAATCAAAAGAGGAAAATTTGGAGATTAGAGTTGCAGATATTTCAGTTGAAAATGCCAAAAAATTGCTGCAGGATCATCCAAATGGTGTTGCGATAGCACTTGACATATTTAATATTGAGGAAAGAAAAAAAGAAATTATAGGTTCAGATATTGTTATTTCTATGTTGCCTGCAAGGTTTCATATGGAAGTGGCAAAGGATTGTGTTGAATTTGGAAAACATCTGGTAACAGCATCCTATATTTCCGACGAATTAATGGCTTTGGATGAAGAAGTAAAAGCCAAAGGTTTGGTTTTTATGAATGAGATTGGGCTAGATCCGGGGATAGACCATATGAGTGCTATGCAAGTGATCGACCGTATCAATGATAAGGGAGGTAAAGTACTTCTTTTTGAATCGTTTACAGGAGGTTTGGTTGCTCCCCAAAGTGATAACAACTTGTGGCATTATAAATTTACTTGGAATCCGAGGAATGTTGTGGTTGCCGGGCAAGGAGGAGTTGCAAAATTTATTCAGGAAGGTAGGTATAAATATATTCCTTATAATAAATTATTCAGGCGTACAGAGTTTTTAGAAATTGAAAATTATGGAAGGTTTGAAGCTTTAGCAAACAGAGATTCTCTAAAATATAGAGAAATTTATGGATTGGAAGATGTAAAAACTCTTTACAGAGGGACAATAAGAAGAGTAGGTTTTAGCAGAGCCTGGAATATATTTGTTCAATTGGGAATGACCGATGATAGCTATGTAATGGAAGGATCAGAGCATATGAGTTATCGTGAATTCACAAACTCTTTTTTACCTTATAAACCGTATGATTCTGTTGAATTAAAATTACGTCATTGTCTGAAAATTGATCAGGATGATGTGATTTGGGATAAACTTTTAGAATTGGATATTTTTAATGACAATAAAATAATTGGATTAAAAGATGCTACACCGGCTCAGATTTTACAAAAGATCCTGATGGATAAATGGAAACTGGCAGAAGATGAAAAAGATATGATTGTAATGTATCATAAATTTGGATATGAACTGAATGGGGAGAAAAAGCAAATAGAGTCGAATATGGTTGTGATTGGCGATGATCAAACTTATACAGCAATGGCAAAAACTGTTGGGTTACCTGTTGCAATTGCTGCTTTAAAAATATTAAATGGTGAAATTAAAACTCCCGGAGTTCAATTGCCAATTACTAAAGAAGTGTATGAGCCAATTTTAAAGGAGCTTCAGTCTTATGGAATAAACTTTAAAGAAAAAAAAGTAAAGTATTTAGGCTATAATCCATTTAATTTGGGAGCTTAGTTATTTTAAGCCTTTATAAAAAAGTCAGTATTATTTTTTACTGACTTTTTTTATGCTAAAAATTATCAGAACCACTATTAGGGAAATAAAAAATAATGTTGTGAATATACTTTTACTAATGGTAAAAAAACTATTTAATTGGACAACTGAAGGAGTTAAATTTGGGTAATTTTTTAGCATTAAAATAATTCCTATATTTTCAAAATAATCAAAAAGCGCCCCTATAAAAGGTAATAAACTAAGATATATATAAGGTGATTTCCATCGATCGATCTTTTGTAAAAAATACACCATAATATAAAAATAAGAAAGTCCGAATAAAAATGGATAAACCATATCTATTGGGATTTGTCTGTACAAATAAAAGTTTTTTCCTTCTTTTCTTAGTTCTGTAAAAAGTTGTGTAACATAGGCATAAGAATAGCCAAACGGCATTATATCTAAAATTTTTATTCCATTACTAAACTGGAGTAATTTAGGGATCGTTATGAATATCATAATGGCATACACAAAGCTGGAAATTGTAAAAAATATCAACACTTTTTTGCCGGTAATATTTTTTGATAATGTATTTGTTAAAGATCTCATTTTGTGCATATTTTTGAAAGATTTTGAATTATTGCAGACTTACATTTTTAAATAAAAATCCTTTACTAAGCTCTTATATTTTTCTGTATAAACATGTCTTTCAATTTCAATTGCTAATTCGTCAATTTTTGAAGTTGTATTTTTAAAACTTAATTGTAATAGAGATCTTTTAAAATTTGTTTTAATATTCCCTTTAACTCTGGTAATTCTTTGAGGGTATAATTGATTTTCTTCGGCGTAAGCCAAAAAAATATCCTCTTCATGAAATGGAATAATAAAGGCACAAGTCCCCGTTTTAGATAGTAGTTTCGCTGTTGCGGAAAGTAAAACTTCAAAAGATAAAGTTTTGGTATGCCTGGCAGTAGCTCTTTTCTTTTCAACTGATTTGAAAGTATCTGTATAAAAAGGTGGATTTGAAATGATTAGTTCATATTTTTCATTAATTTCATCCATAAATTCCTGCAAAGATGCGTGGTAACAAAACAACCTGTCACCCCAATCGGAATTTTCAAAATTATCAACAGCTTGTTCATAGGCGTTTGGTTCAATTTCAAGTGCGTCAATCGTCAATGCATTACATTTTTGCGCAAGTTGTAAAGAGATTAAACCTGTTCCGGTTCCTATATCAAGAATAGAATCTGGTTGATTTGACAGGTCAACCCATGCACCAAGTAATACGCCATCGGTTCCAACTTTCATAGCAGTTTTATCCTGATAAATGGTAAATTCTTTAAACTGGAATGGTTTGGTATTCATTTTTATAATATTGAAAATTGAGAAATATTGTTTGTCTTAGAATTTCAGTATTCAATTAACTGAATACTGAAACTGTCAACTGAATACTAATCCATATTCATTTCAATCAATCCTTCTGGTGTTTCTACAATTACTTTCTTGTTTTTTCTGTCTATTTTTTTTATAAAACCATCTATCATTGGTATCAATATTTCATTCCCATCTTTTTCTATTACAAACAAATCCTGAGCAGTTTTATCATTGATAGAAGTTATTTCACCTACCGCTCCATAATTAATATCTTCTAATGTAAAACCAATGATCTCATGAAAATAGAACTGATTACCTGTCAATTTAGGCAAGAGGTTCAGAGGTAAATAAACATCCGTTTTTAAAATTATATCTGCGTCTGCTTCATTGTTTACATCTTCAAATTGAATTCTCAACTGATTGCCTTTTTGTAATAAACTTTTTTCAATAAAAAAGGGAAGTAGATTTTTACCAAGATCTAAAAATACTGCATCTAAATTCTCATAAATATCAGGTTCGTCTGTATCCAGTTTTAAAATAACTTCACCTTTAAAACTGTATTTTTTTACAATTTTTCCTAAATAAAAACAATCTTCTTTTTTCATAATGTCTTACCGATAACTATATGCAAATTTATTCTTAATTAACAGGATGACAAAAGTTATTTTAAATTAGTAAAATAAAAGAGAACTATCTTGAAATTATAAGTAACAAATTAGACCTTTTAAAAGTGTTTATTTCGTTATTTTTGTTGCTGAATTTTAAATATTAAGAATATGGATATGCAACAATTAAAAATGTTTAGGAAACTTTTTAGTTTAATTGTTTTGATGGCTTTTATAAGCTGCAAACAGGATGATAAAAAATCAGAAAATAGTAATGAAATGAGTACAAATATTTTTCTTGAAGAATGGACAGGACCTTATGAAGGGGTTCCTGCGTTTGATAAAATGAAAATTGAAGATCTGAAAGTAGCTGTAGAAGAGGGTATGAAGCTAAATTTAGAAGAAATTGATGCAATTGTTAAAAATACTGAAGCACCAACTTTTGAAAATACGATCGTTGCAATGGAAAGATCAGGAAGTGTTTTGGATCGTGTTTTTGCTTATTACGGAATTTTAAGAAGTAATATGTCAAGTCCTGAAGCAAGAAAAATTCAGGAAGAACTGGCTCCTGAATTATCAGAATTCAATTCAAAAATATCACAAAATGAAAAGTTATTCGGGCGTATCAAAACAGTGTATGATAATTCGTTAAAAAAACCTTTAGAGGCAGATCAGCAAAGGGTAATTGATCTTACTTATAAAAGTTTTGCCATGAATGGTGCAGAGCTGGATGATGCAAAGAAAAAAGAATATGCCAAGATAAATAAAGAATTGTCGTCTTTGTATACCACTTTTTCTAATAATGTTTTGCATGATGAAGAGAATTATGTTACTTATTTAAACAAGGATCAACTTGGGGGTTTATCTGATTCTTTTGTTAAATCTGCTGCAAAAATTGCTTCAGATAAAGGTCATGAAGGTTCTTATGCAATTACTAACACACGTTCTTCAATGGGTCCATTCTTGACTTATTCTACAGAACGAGATCTGAGAAAAAAAGTTTGGACCAATTATTACTCAAGAGGTGATAATAATGATACTTATGATAACAAAGAAAATATTGCAAATATATTAAAGCTAAGAAGAAAAAGAGTTGAGTTGTTGGGCTATAAAAATTATGCAGAATGGAGGTTGCAAGATAGGATGGCAAAAAATCCTAAAAATGTCATGAAACTAATGAATGCGGTTTGGCCTGCAGCAATAGCACGTGTTCATGAAGAAGTTGCTGATATGCAAGTAGTAGCAGATGCTAATGGAAATGAAATAACCATTGAACCCTGGGATTATCGTTATTATGCAGAAAAAGTTAGAAAGAAGAAATACGATCTCGATTCAGAAGAAGTAAAACAATATTTACAATTAGACAAACTGAGAGAAGCTATGTTCTATGTGGCAGGTAGGTTATTCAATTATGATTTCAAACCGGTTGCAAATGGTACGGTTCCTGTTTTTCAGAAAGATGTAAAAGTTTGGGAAGTTACTGATAAAGATAGTGGTAAAAATATTGGTTTGTGGTATTTAGATCCCTATGCAAGAACAGGAAAACGTTCCGGAGCATGGGCAACTACGTATAGAAGTCACAGTACTTTTGATGGTAATAACAATGTTTTAGCATCCAATAATTCAAATTTTGTAAAACCGGCACCTGGTGAAGCTGTTTTGGTTTCTTGGGATGATGCTACTACTTTTTTCCATGAATTTGGTCATGCATTACACTTCT
>JAUVCP010000132.1 GCA_030590765.1 Flavobacteriaceae bacterium
TAATTCATCCTTCTTAATTTTTTGTTTCGAAATATTTTGTTTATTTGTTAATTGATAGAGAACAATATTGAATGGCTAGGATATGCAGCTTCATTTTTTGTGGCGGCTTCATTTACTTTTAAAAACATTAAACAACTAAGAATTGTAAATATAATTGGTTGTATTCTTTTTGTTATTTATGGGTATTATATTGATTCCATACCGGTTATGATCACAAATGCATTTATAATGATAATGAATATTTATTTTCTATTAAAAAGAGATAAGCCTATTCCGTTAAATAGGGAATAGAAAAAGGTGAGCAGTTTAAGATAAAATAATTTGCTTTCCTTTGCCTGTTTTATTGTTTTTGCTATCAAAATAAAAGTCGATTCTCCCAAGGTAAATACCCCATTTTCCAACTTGATTGATGAGCATATTTTCATTGTCGATATTTTTTACAATAGTAGGTTTGGGTAAAAAAGTATGGGTGTGACCACCAATGATCAAATCAATATTTTTAGTTTGTTTTGCCAGATTAAGATCTGATATATTTTTTGGATTCCTTTTGTAATAATATCCTAAATGAGAAAGACAAATGATCAAGTCGCAATGGAATTCGTTTTTTAATTTATTGCTCATTTCCTGTGCAATTTCAACCGGGTCAAGATATTTGGTTTCTTTAAAATTGTTTGGATCAACCAATCCGTCAAGTTGAATTCCCAATCCAAAAACTCCAATTTTAATTCCGTTCTTATTATAAACTTTATATGCCATTGTTTTTCCGTCTAAAACGGTATTCTTAAAATCGTAATTGGAAATGATAAAATCAAATTTTGCATGCGGAAGTTGTTTGTTCAAACCCTTGGTTCCGTTGTCAAAATCATGATTACCAACAGTTGCAGCATCATATTTTAATTTGCTCATCATTTTGAATTCAACTTCGCCACCAAAATAGTTAAAATAAGGTGTTCCCTGAAAAATATCACCAGCATCCAATAAAAGTGTATTTATATTTTCTTTTCTGATCTGCTCTATCAAAGTAGCTCTTCTGGCAAGCCCTCCCAAATTAGGATAATCAGGATGACTGGAAGAAAAAGGTTCAATATGACTGTGTACATCATTGGTGTGTAATATAGTAATACGTTTTGTAAGGTTTTGATTACAGGATGTTAAAGGCAACCCACTTAACCCAATCAATGCGGTTGTTGCAGCAGTATTTTTTATAAAATTACGTCTTTTCATAATTATTGAATCTTTACAAATCTACCATCTAATTTTACTTTTATAGTATCTATATCTTTAAGATAATCAATGATGGCATCTCTCACTTTGTATTGTGTGTCAAATAGACTGATAGGGTTTTTGAAAAAAATCATTTGATCTCCTCCATGCTGAAGATAATCGTGTGTCAACACAAAGTAGTTTTTTGAAACATCAAAAGGAGCATCATTTATTAAAATGGAAGTTAATTTATTATTGGTCATTTTAAGATGGAGGTGAGAAATAGGATGAGCTTCTTTTCTGTTTTCCAAATAATCAAAAAGCACTTTAGTTTGTTTACCGGATAATTCCACCACAACCAGTTTATTCTCAAATGGCATTAACTTAAAAATATTTTCTACGATAATATCTCCTTTCGGAAGTGTCGTTCTTATTCCTCCATAATTAAATAAGGCAAAATCAATTTTTTTACTTGTTTTTTTCGAAAAAATAGTATTTGCTTTTTCGTAGCAAATATCTGCATATAAATTTCCTAAAGAACTTTCTAAAGGCATTTCTTTTCTATCCAAAGTTACAGGATTGTAACATAAATAGGTATTGATCTTATTTTTCAAAGTGTCTTTATAAGGCTGAATAGAATTTAGAAAAACAGAATCGGTTGATAATTCATCATTGATATCTAATTGAGTGCCTGTTATTTTAAAGAGTTGAAATGTTTTTTCTTTACATCCGGATAAAAAGGCGACAATGAGTAAAATAAATAAATAATGCTTCATTATTTTAATTAGTTTTGTTATGGATAATGTAAAAGTAAATGAATTTAAAAGGAATAAAAAAAAATAAGGGTTTTAAATATTTGATGAAACAGCAAAAAGAAACTGTTAAAACATCTCAATATCGAATTGAAAATGTAAAAACTGTTGGTATTCTTGCTGAAGAAGACTTATTTAAGGCATATGATTTTACTAAGAAATTAAGTGAAGATCTTGGAATAA
Organism: Flavobacteriaceae bacterium; assembly: GCA_030590765.1. Classification (GTDB taxonomy): domain Bacteria; phylum Bacteroidota; class Bacteroidia; order Flavobacteriales; family Flavobacteriaceae; genus Lutimonas. Next base: position 2,199 of record JAUVCP010000132.1, read on the forward strand.
ATATGGTAGATATTCAAGTACTGTTATTCCAAAAGGAGAAGTCTAAAAAAAGTTTAGATAACTATGAATTTTTTAGCGATAAATCTTTTAATATGTTCGGAAAAATCAAGGATAAAAATTTAAATTATTTTTTAGAAAAGAAATTTGATCTTTTAATTAATTACGCCAATCAAGATAATGTATTTGCGCATATTTTAGCGCTTAAATCCAATGCCAATATAAAAGCAAGTTTTAAAAATGAGTTTATTTCTTTTTATCAAATTTCAATTAACATACCGGGGAATAAGATCAATACCTTTAATGACGAGGTTGTAAAGTATCTGAAAATTCTAAACCTCATTGTTTAAATTTAAACACTATGTTATAAAATAGATATATTCATTTAAAAAATTATTTAAAAAATTATTTATATCTATTATTGCATGCAATTCAAACGATTTTGAACATGGATAAATATTATGGTACAGGAGTGGCTTTAGTAACTCCTTTTGATTTAAATAATCAAGTGGACTATAAGGCTTTAGAGAAGCTGGTTAATTTTCAAATAGAAAATGGCATTGACTATCTGGTTGTTTTAGGAACAACAGCTGAAACACCAACTTTATCTGCTGTTGAGCAACAAAAAGTACTTGATTTTATTGTTAAGGTTAATAAAAAAAGGTTACCTGTTGTTTTGGGTGTTGGAAATAATAATACAGCGGAAGTTGTTAAAAGTATTCAGAATGTAAATTCCAGTGAGGTTGATGCAATTTTATCTGTATCACCCTATTATAATAAACCAAGTCAGGAAGGAATTTATCAACACTTTAAAGCTATTGCTGAGGCGAGTTCGTTACCAATTATTTTATACAATGTTCCTCCAAGAACAGGCTCAAATATGGAACCGGAAACGGTCATCAGACTGGCAAATGATTTTGATAATATAATTGGTATCAAAGAGGCTGCCGGAGATTTTGAGCAGGTTTTAGAATTGATAAGATTAAAATCAAAAGATTTTTTAGTAATATCGGGAGAAGATAAATTGGCGTTGCCATTGGTTTTGGCAGGTGGGGCGGGAGTGATAAGTGTTATCGGGCAAGGATTTCCTGATCAATTTAGTAAGATGATTACTTTAGGGCTACAAAATAAAGTAAAAGAAGCATATGATTTATTCTATAAATTAAGTCCAGCAATAGATCTTATTTTTAGAGAGGGAAATCCTGTTGGGATAAAATCTTTATTAAATGATTTAAAAATATGTAACCTAAATGTTAGGTTGCCTTTGATAGGAGCATCAGCTGATTTACAACAAAAATTGATTACCTTTGCCAAAATTTTTAAATAGTTCATTATGTTGTCAAAAAGTGTTGAAAAAGCGTTAAATAGTCAAATAAAATTAGAAGCAGAGTCTTCTCAAATCTACCTATCAATGGCTTCATGGGCAGAATCTCAAGGTTTTGAAGGAGTTGCCACTTTTATGTATGCTCATAGTGATGAAGAAAGACAACACATGTTGAAAATTGTAAAATTCATCAACGAAAGAGGAGGACATGCTATAGTATCTGAATTAGATGCGCCACCAGTATCATTTGGAATGTTAAAAGAGATGTTTAAAACACTTTTTGATCATGAGGTAATGATATCACAAAAAATTAATAACCTTGTTGAAATCACTTTACAGGAAAAAGATTATGCAACCCACAACTTTTTACAATGGTATGTTTCAGAACAAATTGAAGAAGAGTCTTTAGCAAGGAATATTTTAGATAAAATCAGTTTGATTGGTGATGACAAGGGAGGTTTGTATTTGTTTGATAATGACGTAAAAATGCTTACTGCTAATGAAACTCAGATATAGATTTTAATCTGTAATTTGTTATTTTTTACTTTTTTCTAATGTTTATAAGGGGTTTAAGAGAGAATATATTTTAGTCACTCGATAAAAATAAATTTTTAATAGTTCTTTTTATATATTAATTTTGCAAGATGCAAAAAAATAAAAAAATTCTGTTCATACTTGTGGTAGTGATTGCTTTTAGTTCATGTAGTGAATACCATAAAGTATTGAATAAAGGGTTGAATAAAGATAAATATAAATTGGCTGTTGAGCTTTATGATAAAGGAGAGTACAAAAAAGCTATTCCTTTGTTTGAGAAACTTGTTGGTCCTTATGCCGGGAAACCTCAAATGGAGCGTATCCAGTATATGATCGCAAATTCCTATTATGAAACAGAAGATTATAGCTTATCATCATATTATTTTTCAAAATTTTTAACCAATTACCCTAAAAGCACAAAAGTTGATCAGGCTGCTTTTTTGAGTGCTAAAAGTTATTATTTAGCATCTCCAAAATATAGTTTAGATCAGCAGGATACGGAAAAGGCTTTGGCTGCATTTCAGGATTATATTGATAGATATCCGAACTCTGAATTGGCAGAAGAAGCAAATAAGTATTATAAAGATTTGATATTAAGATTAGAGAAAAAAGATTTTGAAGTTGCAAAACAGTACTATCATATGGAAAAGTATAATGCAGCAATTACTTCCTTTGATACTTTTAATGAAGATCATCTTGGTTCAAGTTTAAAAGAGGAAGCTATGTACCTTAAGTTTAAAGCGTCCTTTGATCTTGGAATGAAAAGTATTATGGTAAAAAAAGAGGAACGTTTGAAAGATGCTCAATTGGCATCTACAAAGTTTAAAAGAGCATTTCCTGAATCAGATAAATTAAAAGAAATTAATCAGATGGATACTAGGATAGAAAAAGAAATATTAAAGACAAGAGAATTATTTACAACAGTATCACAAAAATAGAATATATGAAAGATTATAAGAATACAGAAGCGCCAGACACTACAGTAACTTTTGACAAAACAAAAATTGAAGAGCCTACAGAGAATATTTATAAGGCTATTGCAATTATGTCAAAAAGAGCTTCTCAAATCAATGAAGATTTGAAACGTGAATTGGTTGATAAGTTAGAAGAGTTTGCTACATTTAATGATAGTCTTGAAGAGGTTTTTGAAAATAAAGAACAGATTGAAGTTTCTCGTTTTTATGAGCGTTTACCAAAACCAACCGCTATAGCAGTTAAAGAATGGTTAGATAATGAGATTTATTATAGAACTCCTGAAGAAAATAACGAAACACTAGATTAGTATGTCTGTTTTAAGCGGTAAAAATGTACTTCTCGGTGTGTCTGCCGGAATTGCTGCTTATAAAACAGCTGGTCTGGTAAGACTTTTTATTAAAGCAGGAGCTAATGTGCAAGTTGTAATGACTCCTGCTTCAAAAGATTTTGTAACTCCACTTACTTTATCAACACTCTCTCAAAATCCGGTCTATTCTACTTTTTATGATAAAAAGGATGACAGTGGTTTATGGAATAGTCATGTAGATCTTGCATTAAATGCTGATTTGATGCTTATTGCACCAGCTACGGCAAATACAATGGCTAAAATGGCTGATGGTAATGTTGATAATTTATTATTGGCAACATATTTATCTGCAAAATCAAAGGTTTATTTTGCACCTGCAATGGATCTGGATATGTACCAGCATCCTACTACAATGAAAAATATTGAGAAATTACAAGGTTATGGCAATGTATTTATTCCTCCTGATAGCGGCTTTTTAGCCAGTGGTTTGACTGGTAAAGGGAGAATGGCTGAACCTGAAGATATCATTACATTTATTGAAAATGATATGGCTCAAAATCTTCCCTTACGGGGAAAAAAAGTAATGATCACAGCTGGTCCAACCTATGAAGCTATTGATCCTGTGCGATTTATTGGTAATCATTCTTCAGGAAAAATGGGATTCGCCCTAGCTAAACAGGCTGCAGATCTTGGTGCTGAAGTTGTATTGATTGCAGGACCTTCTAATGAGATGATTAACCATTCATTTGTAAAAAGGATAGATGTGGTTAGTGCAGAGCAGATGTATAATGTTGTACATCAGCATGTAAAAGATATGGATGTTGCTATTTTTGCAGCAGCTGTTGCAGATTACTCTCCGAAAAGTGTGGCAGATCAAAAAATAAAGAAAAAAGATGCATCCTTGCATATTGATCTAAAGCCTACTAAAGATATTTTAGCCTCGGTTGGAAAAATCAAAAAAACACTTTTTTTAGTTGGTTTTGCTCTGGAAACAAACGATGAACTGGAAAATGCAAAAGGTAAATTAAAGCGTAAGAATTTAGATTTGATTGTTTTAAATTCTTTACAGGATAAAGGTGCCGGATTTAAACTAAATACCAATAAGATCACTTTAATTGATAAGGATGAAAATATCACTACATTTGGTGTTAAATCAAAAAAAGAGGTTGCCTCAGATATATTT
>JAUVCP010000256.1 GCA_030590765.1 Flavobacteriaceae bacterium
TATTGATAATTTAATACATGCTTCTTTTGATGAATTGGTAAATGTGGATGAGATAGGGGATAGGATTGCAAATAGTATTATTGATTTTTTTAGCAATAAAATTAATGTAGAGATTATAAACAGACTGAAACAATTTGGCATTACTTTTTCTCTTGATGAAAAATCTATAGAAGATCAAACAGATAAGCTCAAAGGATTGGTGTTTGTCGTATCAGGTGTATTTCATAAATTTTCTCGTACAGAACTTAAAAGGTCTATTGAAGATAACGGTGGCAAAGTAACTAGTTCTATCTCAAAAAAAACCAATTATATTATTGCCGGAGATAATATGGGGCCAAGTAAAAAAGAAAAGGCAGAGAAAGTTGGAGTACCAATTATTTCTGAGATTGATTTTATTGAATTGTTGAAGTAAAAAAATAAAAAATGATCCTTTCCATTGATTGTGGCACACAAAGTACCAGAGCAATATTATTTTCTTTTGACGGGGAAGTAGTTGATAAGGTACAAGTGTTTTATGAACCTTATATTAGCAGAAAACCAGGATGGGCAGAGCAGAATGCTGAATTGTATTGGAAGAGTTTATGTAAAGCCACAAATACATTAAAAAAGAAAAATCCTGAGAAATTTAGTAAGATCAAAGGAGTGGGGGTAACCACTTTAAGAAGTACCATGGTTAATGTAGATAAGGAAGGAAAAGTACTTAGGCCTTCAATGACATGGTTAGATCAACGTTTGGCAAATAATGTTTATCAGCCCGGCATTGGTTTAAAATTAGCTTTTAAAACCATAGGAATAAGTGAAACTCTACAAAAAATGGAACGTAAAGGTCACTGCAACTGGATAAGACAAAATGAGCCGGATATATGGAAGAATACATATAAATATTTACAGATCTCAGGATTTTTAAATTTTCGATTAACTGAAAATTTTAGGGATTCTGTTGCTTCTCAGATAGGACATATTCCTTTTGATTATAAAAAGCAAAAATGGGTAGATTCAAAAGAAATATTTGAAATTAGTTCAAAAATCTATCCTGTTGAAAAAGATAAACTTCCTGATTTGGTCAATCCTGGAGAAAAAATTGGAACGATTACCGAAAAAGCAAATAAATTAACAGGAATTCCTGTTGGAATTCCGGTAATCGCATGTGGATCAGATAAAGGATGTGAAACTATAGGAATGGGAGTAATCGATCATAAAATGGTTAGTTTAAGTTTTGGTACTACTGCAACTGTGCAAACTACTGTTGATAAATATTTGGAACCTATTCGTTTTTTTCCAGCTTATCCTTCTGTAATTCCTAAAAAATGGAATCCTGAAATTGAAATTTATCGTGGTTTCTGGATGATCAACTGGTTTAAAAAAGAGTTTGCATTAAAAGAAGTTCAGGAAGCTGAAAATAAAATTATTTCTGTTGAAGAAGTTCTAAATAAACTACTGCATAAATCTCCTCCAGGTGCGATGGGTTTAATCGTTCAGCCTTATTGGTCACCCGGCCTAGGAGAGAAAAATGCCAAAGGGGCAATGATTGGTTTTGGTGATGTGCATAAAAAAGAACATGTTTACAGGGCTGTTATTGAGGGACTTGCATATGGTTTGTTGGATGGAATGAAAAAGCTTGAAAAACGAGGTAACTTTGATTTTGAAAATATTGCAGTATCTGGTGGTGCATCACAAAGTGATGAGATCTGTCAAATTGTTGCAGATGTGTTTAACATGAATTTGTTAAGGGGTAAAACCCATGAAACTTCAGGTTTGGGTGCTGCAATTATTACCGCTTATGGTATTCGTGAATTCTCAACCTTGAATGATGCTGTGAAAAATATGGTAAATTATTCTGATGTTTTTAAACCAAAAGTAGAAAATACAGAAATCTATAGAGCTTTATTCACTGAAGTCTATTTAAAAATGTATAAAAACCTAGAACCTCTTTATAAAAAAATAAGAGAAATTACCAACTACCCTGAAATATAGATAAAGGTTTTAAATGTCTAAAACTTTTACTTTATTTCTTGTGGAATAAACTTTTCCATCATTGTGTAATTGCTTTAATAGTCTGGTAATTACAACTCTGGATGTGTTTAGATCGTCTGCTATTTGTTGATGTGTAATTTCTAAATTCACATTGTGATTGATCTTTGCCTTGTCACCAAGGTATTTAAGTAAGCGCTCATTCATCTTCATAAAAGCCAGCCCGTCTATAGATTCAACCATTTCTATCATTCTAAAATGGTAACTATCAATAATAAAATAACGCCAGGTCTTATATTTTGTCAACCAGTCATCAATGATACTAACTGGCACAAAAATAGCTTCCATATCATTTTCAACTACACCTTTGAAAATACTTTTTTTTCGATTAATACAGTTTATAAACGAAATAGCACAGGTATCTCCTTTTTCTAAAAAGTATAATACCAGTTCATCTCCTACTTTTTCTTGTCGGATAATCTTAACAGCACCACTTAAAATCAAAGGGATGTGGGTCATGTCTTCACCAACATCAATCATTGTTTCACCAGCTTTGAATTTATCTAAAAATCCAACTTCAACTATTTCGTCAATTAGCTTTTTTTCAAATATTGTTGCAAAATATTCATCTAATTTTTTTCGGATAATTTTTTCTTGTACCTTCACTATTTAGAATCTAAATAAATTATTTGTGCAAATGTAATTTAATTATGAGATAAAAAAAAACTCCCTTACAAAAAGTAAGAGAGATTTTCCATCAAAACCGGTTTCGATTACATTCAAGTAAACAAATAAATAATTAGAAAACAACTTGAATTTGCGCTAAAAATTTATCATTATCAACATTGATAACAGTTTCAATATTGGCCTGATAATTTATTTGTAATCTTATTTTTTCGTTAAAAAAGTAATTGATACCTAGTGTCATTCTTTCACTATACAAATTTGGATTTACCCAGTTTTTTTTGTCTAGATCCTGGTCAAAGAATTCATATTTAAATACAGGTTGAATATTCCATTTCGTATCATACCAAACCATACCATAGGCACCATCTCTCTTTTTCCCAAGTATTAAAGGTTCTGATCCACAACCACCACCTGCATCAAGATTATAATCTCCTGTGTCATAAATATATTCACCTTGAATATGTAAATTGTTAAAATTTAGTAAAATATCACCACCATAAGTAGTTCTGGTATGACCAAAGATTAGATCTCTATCATTGTTATCATATCTTGGAAATCCATATCTAAAACTAGCACCAATAGTCATAAAATCTAATACTTTATAAGTTGCCCTACCAATAATATCTTTTTTGTTATTGTTGTCTTTAACATTTAAACCAGTACCATTCATCAAGGCAACAGAGTAGTTCAATTTGGTATATTTATTTCCACCCATAACTATTACACCATAATCTCTTTGTGGTGAAACCAATTGATCAGATACAATTGCTCTTTCAATAGTTGTAAGTCTGCTACATGCTGTTATCACTTCCAATCCAAAAGGTTGTTTAAAGGAACCTGCAGATATTTTAGCCCAATTGTATTTATCCCATGTTACAAAAGCATCCATTAAATATGCGCTACCTACACCTCCAATAAAAGGACTGGCTTCCAGCATGAAATAGTAGGAAAAATCATCAAAAACTCTCCCTCTTACACCTATACGGGCTCTTCTAAAAGCAAAGGTGCTTTCAGATGGATCTGATAAAGTATAGTTATACTCAGGTTGTATAAATCCGAATATTTTAATCTTTGGGGCAGGTATAGAATCATTTGCTGGTTCATCAGCATCACAGCCTTGTGCATTTATACTATTTATATTAAATATAAAGACAAGTACAAATAATATTAATATTTTATTTTTCATCTTGATTGAATTTATATTTAATTATTTTAAAGGTAAATTTTTAGGATGAGCTCCTACTCCCCATTGATTTATTGTATTAAGAGGATTATCTGCCCAGGTAGGATTTTCATTATATAATCCATTCATACCGTATAATAAACTATAAGAATCATATCCTAGAACATTTAACCATGCGGTAACAACAGCTGAAGTTTGACCTGTATAGCAAGAGGTGACAATCTTAGCACCTGCATCAGGATTCATAGTCTGATGTCCGTTTCCTTCAAGTAAAAGATCTTCCTTCACTCTGTAAGCATCTACAATATGTCCAAAGCCTTTATAATCTGTAGTACTATAATAATTGTTTACAAAGTAGCTGGCTGGTGAGGCAAGTACATCTCCATTGGTTACATTTTTAAACCCGGCAGCTACAACATCTTCAACTCTTTGTCTTAAGATATCTGAACCATCTTGTGATAAACTTGTAATCTTAGGATCTACAAATTTTTTAGTTGCTGGAGCATCATTTGTATTCCAATTTGCATTCCCTTTTGCAGGCTCTTTACCTATTTGACCATCCCATGATGCAGAAGTCATTGGACTCCATCCTGACATAC